>NZ_DBHKZK010000009.1:0-27678 GCF_057314735.1 Cardiobacterium sp. | reverse complement strand
AAGGTGTATGTAAACAGGTTTTCTGAACAGGCGGCAGGCACGCCATCACGGGCGCTACCCCCTCCCCTGCCCTCCCCCGCTGCGGGCTTCGCCCTGCGAGGGAGGGAGTTGTTCGGTGGTTTACATACACCTGGGCGCGCGGTGTGTATGTATATTGGGGAATGGGTGGGGCGCATGGCATAGGCGAAGATGACCAGTAACCCCACCCCAGCCCTCCCGCCGGTTCCCACGAAAATGCGTCCGCATTTTCGTGGGTGCCCGCCCACAGGGGGAGGGAGCTGTTCGGCGGTTTACATACACTTGAGCGCTCGATGTGTATGTAAACAAGGTTGGGGTTTGCCGCTCTGCGAGAGGTTTGCTGCCCCCACCCCTGCCCTCCCCCACAGGAGGAGGAGTAGTCTGGCTTACCACTGATAACCGATGCCGATGGTCGCGCCCGCTTCTTTGCTGTTCACGTTCGCCGCGCCCTTGATGACCCAACGGCCGTTGTCGCTGATGGTGGAGACGCCGATGGCGACCGCGCTTTGTCCGTCGTAATAGCCTCCTGCAGCGGCGACCATGCTCGCCCCCGGACGGTACGCCTGCGGCAAGCCCGCGGTGGCAATCGCCGAGGCGGTGCCAGCTTTCGCGCGTTTGTCCACGTTATCAACGTAACGCCCCAGCGCGTGCAATTGCGCGCCATTGACGGCATCGCGGCTATCCGGCGCGATGCGCCCCGGTGCGACGTTGCGTATCGGCAGATTACCCGCGTTGATACCCTGTTTGGTCAGCGCCGGGCCATTCTTGATGGCAACGCCTTCGTCGTTCATTTTGGTGTCGCCGGTGGTGACGCTATTGACGTTCACGTCCGGGTTGAGGCGCATATGAATGCCGTCCACATCGGCGGCGGTTTTCACGTTTTGGTCGCCCATAATCATCATGGTGTCGCCCAGTTTATGCACGTTGGTCACGCCGGTGTCGCCGCCAAAGCGGATGCCCTGCGTGGTCACGATGTCATAGGCCTGCACGCCCTTGCCGATGTCCTGCTTGACGCCGCCGGAGAGGCTCACCTGGTAGTTGGTGACGTTGTCGCCGCTGTTGGTCGCGGTGACGATGACATCGCCCGCACCGGAGACGGTCGTCCCTTTGGCATTGACGGTGTAAATATCGTGGCCATCATTCGCTTGCGTTTTATCAACGCTGGCGATGTTGGTGCCTGCTTTTACTTCGGTTTTGGCGGCTTTCAATTGTTTGACATTGACCGCATCGCTGTCTTTCGTTCCGGCAGCAACATTGGTGATTTTGTCGCCGCCGACATCGAGGCCGTCCGCGGTGCTGGTCAATACCGTATTATTGCCTGCATCGCCAATAGTGACCTGCTTGAATGCCACTTCGTCTTTGGTGGCAACCGTGACTTTGCTGCCCTCTTGCTTGATGTCAATATTTTTCCCGGCATCAATGGTGACTTTTTTGCCGGGATTAATCAGCTCATCGCTTTTGCCGGTATTGGTGCCGCCGCCGGTATTGTCGGTTGTCAGCACAAAACCGGAATGGTTAATGGCGCTGGCAATATCGCCTGCGGTCATCAATCTGCCGCTGTAATCCACGGCAGGTGTCGTTGGTGTTGCCGGGATGGCAGGCGGCACAATGACTTTGCCCAAATCATTACCCGTACCAGGATTGAGCGCGGTGGTATTGGCCTTTATTTTGCCATTGGCATCTTTGGTAATGGTGGTGCCGTCGGTATTGACGGACAAGTCATATACCGTCGGATTACCCGGTGTAGGCGTATTGGCTGTTACCGTAACCGAACCATCAGCAGATTTAACTTCGGTTTTGGCGGCTTTGGCAGCGGCATTTAATTGGCTGACATTCACCGCATCGGTATCTGCCTCACCTTTGGCGACGTTGGTAATTTTATTGCCGCCATTATTCAGGCCATCGCCAGTCAGGCTCACTACGTTTTTGCCCGGTTTGCTGATAGTAACGCCGCCGCTGTTTACGGCGGTGGTGTTGCCTGCGCTGTCGGTGGTGGTGATGCCGGTTTGGGTGAGCGAGGTGGTGTTGCCGTTGGTATCGGTGGCTTTTACGCCGTTGGCGGTGGTGGCCGTGGTGTTGCCTGTGCCATCGCTGGTAACGGTGCCGGTGGGGCGGGTTACGGTGGTGTTGGTGCCATCGGTGGCGGTTACGCTGTTTACCGCAATATCTTTTTTCAGGCCGATGGTAATCGTGCCGTCGCCGCTGACCTGGGTCTGAATATTGTCGCTGTTGTAGTCAGTTGCAAACGTACCCGTACCCGTACCTTTTACCGTCAGCGTTTCATCCGGCTTGATGGTTTCGTTATCCATCGTGATTCCGTTGGCTTTACTATTCCCGGCAATCTTGAATCCTTTGTTGGCAGTCGTTTTTACCGCGTTGAGCTGCGATACGTTTACCGCATCGGTGTCGTTGGTTCCTGCGGCAACATTCTGCAAGGCAACGGGCTGGCTGGCATCGCCGCCAACCAGTTTGACGGTATTGGTTGCCGGTGCGGTTGGCGTACCGCCGACATATTCCAGCGGCGTGTCGAATTTCACCGTGGTTACGCCGTTTTGGCTTTCAACATTGGCAACCGTGCCGCGCCCGTTGGCGAAGTTGATGGTATCGCCGTGGGTAACGAAATCTTTTGCCGCGCCGTTGCCCTGCACATTAAATCCGGCATTGAGTACGTCATTGACCGTCGCCGCGCGATTGCCTTTATTGGCGAAATCGCTGCGGCTGTTATTCGCCGGATTGCTTGTCGCAGTGGCGGTATCGGCAAAGTTACTGGCGACGTTGGCAAGCACGGTCGGCACGGTGCTTGAACCTGCAGCGTTTTGCATTGAGGCAATCACATCCGCTGCGGCAACCTCATTGCCGCCGACGGGCGCGTCATAGAATTTGTCGCCGCGCTTGTAAACCTTGCTGCCGTCGGCCTTGGTATAAACCACCGGCAGTTGCGCGCTATTGGTAATCGCCTGCGCATTGGTGGCAATGGTGATTTTGCCACCGTTCTGTTGCAGGTTGATACCGTTGCCCGCGTCCAGGGTCAGCGTTTTGCCGTTGTTGATTTTTTTGTCGGCGGCGTCCGCGGTGTTGTCGGTGGAAGTACCGCCGCTTTGTGATACCGCCAGATTGAATCCCGCCGCCTTTAATTGTGCAACGTTTACTGCATCGCTGTCTTCCGAGCCTGCGGCAAGGTTGGTGATTTGCCGCGTGGTTTTGGTCGCCGCATTACCGACGGAAACCGCACCTGCGGTCGCCTGCCACACGGAAGCATCGGTAGCCGTACCCTTCGCACCCAACGGGTCAACACCCGTCGCACCCTTTTCACGGTCGGCAACGCTGTTGCGCCCCAAGGCGATGCTGGATTCTGCCTTGGCGGCGCTGTCGGCGCCGAGGGCGACACTGCCGATGCGTTCGGCGCGGGCATTGGCGCCGATGGTGGTGGCGTAAGCGGTGGTCGCCTGGGCATTGAGACCCTGCGCAATCGCGCCATAGCCAGCGGCGGTTGCCTGGCGGCCAATGGCGACCGCTGCCGCCGATTTGGAAGCGTCGCTGACGTTGGTCAGGTTGGTGGTAATCGCCTGCGCCGCGGCAACATCAGTGGTCGCCGTAGGCGCGACGGTCGCCTGGCTGCCAATGGCCAGCGCGTGCCATTCCGGCGCGCTGCTTTTGTAGCCAATGGCGGTGGCATAGTATTCGGTCGCGCTGGCGCCGTAACCCACCGCGGTAGTGCGCACCCCTTCTGCTACGCTATCGGCGCCGATAGCAGTGGCTTCCCAAGCGCCTTTGGCATCGCCATTAGCACGGGTTCCTGTTTTTACTTTGGCGTTACTACCGACAGCGACGTTTAGCCCTTTCGCGGCCGTACCATTGACGGAGTTCGCGGTTTCCGCACCGTCGCCCATCGCCACCGAGTTGCTGCTGCGCGCTTTGGCATTGACCCCGGCGGCGAGTGTGTTGGCGGCAGTGGCGCCGTCGTTGTTGTAGTTGCCGCCGCGGTTGCCGCCGTCATTGACGCTGTAGTAGTGGGTTTTGTTGGCGGTAATCTGGTTTTGCAGGCCGTTGCCAATGGCATAAAGCTGGCTGCCGTTGATGGCATCGGTGCTGCTGGCGTTGATGCGCCCGGCGCCAACGTTGGTGATGGCGCGTTCGTTGCCCGCGCTGCCGACGCTGACGGTGGCATTGACGTTGGCGGCGGCAAAGTTGCCATAGGTGATGCCGTTGATGGTGGCGTTGGGAACCGCGCCAAAGGTGGCAGTGCTGACGGAATCCGCGCCGAGGGCAATCGCGCCGTTGTGGGTCACGACCGCGTTATAGCCGACCGCCGTGCCTTTCGTTCCCGCCTGCGCGCCCGCGCCAAAGGCGGCGGCATTAACGCCGCTTGCCTGCGCCGCCGCACCAACGGCGGTGGTGCTGCCCGCGTTGGCGCTGGCTTTCGCGCCGACGGCAACGGCATTCAGGCCGCCCAACCCCCCGGCGGTGCTGGCGCCGGTGCCGAGCGCGGTCGAATTGAGTCCGCTGGCGTTGGCTTCCGCGCCGAGGGCGGTGGTTTTGTTGCCGCTTGCCTTGCTTAATTGGCCGATGGCGACCGCCTGCACGCCGCTGGCGGTGGCGCCATTGCCCGCATTGGCGGAGCCGCCAATGGCAACCGTACCCGACGCGCTTGCCACGGTGTTTTGCCCGGCGGCAACGCCGTTTTGTCCTTTGGCATCTGCACCCACACCGAGGGCAATCGCTGCCAGTCCTTCGGCTTTGGTTCCCCTGGCACCAATGGCAATGGCGTTGCCACCGCTGGCGCGTGTACGTTCGCCAATGGCGACGTTGTTGGTGGTGGTAACAGCGGCAGCGCCGTTCTCTGTGCCGTTGGCGTATGCGCCCAGCGCAATGTTGTGGTCGCCCTGCATCCCTGCTGCCGCACCAGTACCAATGCCGATGATGTTGGTCACGGATTTGCCGGTGCTGCCCGCGTTTTGCACCGCACCTTCGCCAATGCCGATATTGCTGAAATTGTTGCTGTTGTCCGTACCCTTGCCCGCTTCTTTTCCGATAAAGACATCGGCGCGTCCGGCGGCATTGGCGTTCCAACCGAGGGCGGTTGAATTCAGTCCTTTCGCCTTGGAGCTGTCGCCCAGCGCGGTAGAAGCGTTGGTTGCTTCGGTGTTGGCACCAATGGCCACCGCGCCGTCGTGGGTTGCCTGCGCGTTGTAACCAACGGCAACGGTGTTCATCGCAGACGCTTTGGCCTTCGCGCCAGCGGCAAGCGAATTGCTGCCCGTTGCGCCGTCGTTGTTGTAGTTGCCGCCACGGGTACCGCCGTCATTGACGCTGTAGTAGTGGTGCTGCGCTTTTTCGGCCACCGCATAAAGCTGGCTGCCGTTAATCGCGTCGGTGCTGGCGGCGCTCACTTCGCCCGCCGCGACGTGTTTCAGCTGCCGCTCGTAGTCGGTTGTGCCGAAGGAAACGATGTCGCCGGGCAGGGTGCTGCCGCCGCCCGCCCAGTGGTAGGTGACGCCGTTGATGTCTGTGGATTCCTGCTTCGTTCCCGCTTCCAGGGTTTTGGAGCCGCCGCCGATGGCAACGGCGTTGTCGAGCGTGGCTTGCGCGCCGGTACCGATGGCAACGCTGTTGGTTTTGGCCGCAGCCGATTTGGAACCAATCGCAACGCCCAAATCCGATGCCTGCGCCTGTACGCCAATCGCAACCGCCGCCTGTTTCGAGGCGGTTTTGACGTACACGCCTGAATTCATGGTGTCGCCGGTCAGGGCGTTGTACGCATTCCGCACGGTATCGGTTTTCTGCTGTCCTGACGAATCGGTATAGGTGGTCTGCTGACTGCCGGCACTGTCCAGGTCATCGCCACCAATGGCGACCGAGCCATCGCCATAAGCGAGGGTATCGCTGCCGATGGCAAGCGACTGGTCGCCGTAGGCATAGGTATGGTGTTCCGGCTGGACGCCCGTGCCACCGCCAATGGCTACCGCCTGCCCCACATTTTTGACTTGCAGATTAACCGTGCCAACCGAACCGTGCGCATTAATTGATACTACCCGATCTGAGCCAACATTAGCATTGGCACCAATCATCACCCGCTCCCCGTTTTTGCCAGCGTTGGCGCCGCTGCCACTTTTGGCGCCTGCACCGTAACCAATGGCCACATCATCCCGCGAAGTGGCTTTGGCATTGGTACCGACTGCCGTGCTGCCTCCAGAAATTTTTGAGTCAGCAGAAGCGCCGGTGCCAATGGCAATATCCGTTGACCTGACCGCCGTACCCTCAGGAATGGCAGCCAGTGCCTGCCCTCCTGCCAACAACAGCGCCGAGGCCAGCGCGGTGCGGGCGAAGGTGAGGCCGCCCGCAGGGGCGCGGCGGTAACTGCGCGGGGCTTTGCCGTGGTTGTGCGCGGTTTCCGGCACGGCAACCCACGCGCCGAGGGCGGTGTTGTAAAGGGTTTTGTAGGTGTGGTTCATAAAGGTTTACTCCAGGAGTGTGATTCGGGCTGCGGGGGCAGCGGCTGTCGTCCGTTTTGCTTTTGTCGGCATCCCTCGCCGGCGGGTTCATGATGATTATTGTCGCCTCAAGGCGCGGTTTTTCAGGCTTCTCCACAGAAAGACCGGGATAAAAATCCCGGTCTTTTTCCGCTGGTTTTTGCTGTCGCCGCGCGTTGTCCGGCGTTTTTTCGCACAGGTTGCGCGATTGTTATTTATGCAATGTTTATGCCAAGGCGTTCGCTGCTGTCAGTAAAGATGATGTGCAGTCAAACTGCTCAGGGCTGGTAACGCGCGACGGTGGCTTTGCCGGCGCGGTTGCTGTCCGCCGCTTGGTCGTTTTCGCAGACGTCCTTGCAGCCGCAGGCGCGTTCGACGCCGACCGCGCCGAGGCCGCCGCAGCTACCCTTGATCGGTTTGCGGCCAAAGATGACGCCGATGGCCATTGCCGCCCCGACCAGCATCAGCATGATGAAGACGATGATGAATGTTGTCATGGTTTTTCCTCCTGTACTGCCGCGCGGAAGGCACGGCTGCGCTCGATGATGAAGGGTTGTTTGTCGTCGCCGGCGAGGATGAGTTCGGCGGCAAGGCCGTAGCGGTCGGCAAATTCCAGCGCTTTTTCGTCACCGAGTACCATCAGCGCGGTGGCGTAGCCGTCGGCGGTCATGCAGTCCGGTGCCAGCACGGTGGCGGAGAGCAGGCGCGAGCTGTGCGAGCGGCCATCGCGCGGGTCAACGATGTGGTAGGCCATTTCGCCGCCGCGCTCGGCGTACTGGCGGTAGTTGCCGGAGGTCGCCATCGCCGGCAGTTTTTCGTTCATGGCGATGATGTTTTCCACGCCCTCGCCTGTCGCCAACCCCTGTTCGGGGCGTTCGATGCCAACCCGCCACGGCGCGCCGTATTTGCTGCCGCTGGCGCGCACTTCGCCGCCGATTTCGACGATGAAGTTCGTATATCCGGCATCAAGCAGGGTTTCGGCGACGACGTCCACGCCGTAGCCTTTGGCGATGGAGGAGAGGTCGATGAAGACTTGCGGGTCGCTTTTGGCAAGGCCTGCATCGGTCAGTTGCAGTTTGCCGTAGCCGACGTGTTGCAAGGCTTCGGCGATTTCGCTGTCTGCGGGTTTATCCTGCCGTTTAATCGGGCCGAAGCCCCAGAGGTTCACCAGCGGGCCGACGGTGATGTCGTACACGCCGTCGCTTTGTACGCTGATTTCCAGCGCTTTACCGATGACGCGGCGCATTCCGTCGCTGACCGGCTGCGGCGTGGTCGCCGTGCTGTGGTTGAAGCGCATCAGTTCGGACTGGTCGCGATAAGTGGACATACTGTCGTTCACCGCTTCCAGTGCCACGTCAATGCGCCGCTGCAATGCGGCCTGGGCGGGTGCGTCCAGCGGGGCGGCGAGGCGGACGTGCCAAAACGTCCCCATCGTTTCGCCGGAAAGCTGGCTGATGACGCTGTTTGCTTTGTTGTCGCCGCAGGAGACAAGCAAAAGCGCTGTTGCCATCAGCAACAGCGCCCGGAGTGATGCGGTGATGTATCGCACCTTAGCCTCCAAAGTTATCCAAGAGGATGTTGTCGTCTTCCACGCCGAGGTTGTGCAGCATATCGATGACGGATTTGGTCATCATCGGCGGCCCGCACATATAGTATTCGCAGTCTTCCGGCGCGGGGTGGTTCTTCAGGTAGTTTTCATAAACCACGTTGTGAATGAAGCCGGTGTAGCCCGTCCAGTTGTCTTCCGGCAGCGCGTCGGAGAGGGCAACGTGCCAACTGAAGTTCGGAAATTCTTCGGCGAGTTTGTCGAAGTCTTCCTGATAGAAGATTTCCCGCTTGGAGCGCGCGCCGTACCAGAAGGTGATTTTCCGCTTGCTGTGCAGACGTTTGAGCTGGTCGAAGATGTGCGAGCGCATCGGTGCCATCCCCGCACCACCGCCGATGAAGACCATTTCGGCGTCGGTGTCTTTGGCGAAAAATTCGCCGAAGGGGCCGGAGATGGTGACTTTGTCGCCCGGTTTGAGGTTGAAGATGTAGCTGGACATGATGCCCGGCTTGGCTTCGGGGATTTTCGGCGGCGGCGTGGCGATACGGACGTTAAGCATGATGATGCCTTTTTCTTCCGGGTAGTTCGCCATCGAGTAGGCGCGCATCGTCGGTTTGTCGTTGTGCGCCTCGATTTTGAACAGGCCGTATTTTTCCCAGTCTTCGCGGTATTCGGGGGCGATGTCGAAGTCGCTGTATTTGATGTCATACGGCGGGCATTCGATTTGGATGTAGCCGCCTGCGCGGAATGGCACGGATTCGCCATCCGGGATTTTCAGCTTCAGCTCTTTGATGAAGGTCGCCTTGTTGTCGTTGGAAATGACGGTGCATTCCCATTTCTTCACGCCAAAGACGGATTCATCGACTTCCACTTTCATGTTGCTTTTGACCGCGACCTGACAGGAGAGGCGCTCGCCTTCGCGCGCTTCGCGCTTGCTGATGTGGTTTAACTCGACCGGCAGGATTTCGCCACCGCCTTCATGCACTTTGACGGTGCATTGACCGCAGCTACCACCGCCACCGCAGGCGGAGGAAACGTAGATGCCGTTTTCGGCCAGCACGTTGAGCAGTTTGCCGCCCATCGGCACTTCCAGTTCACGCTCATCATTGACCAGTATTTTGACGTTACCTTGCGGCACCAGGTATTTGCGTGCCAGCAGGATAATCGCTGACAGCAGCAATACCAGACCGGTAAAAAACAGCACGCCATAGAATATTTCCATTGTTTTTCCCCTTACAACTGTACGCCGGAAAAGGACATGAACCCCAGCGCCATCAGTCCGGCGGTAATGAAGGTTATGCCCAGTCCTTCCAGCCCTTTCGGCACGTCGGCATAGCGCAGTTTTTCGCGCACACCCGCCATAGCGATGATGGCCAGTGCCCAACCGGCACCGCTACCCACGCCATAAACGACGGATTCACCGAAGTCGTAGTTCCGCTCGACCATGAAGAGCGAGCCTGCAAGGATGGCGCAGTTCACGGTAATCAGCGGCAGGAAGATACCCAGCGCTGAGTAGAGCGAGGGGACGTATTTGTCGAGGAACATCTCCAGGATTTGCACAACCGCTGCAATGACGCCGATATAGGCGATGAGACCGAGGAAGCTGATGTCCACTTCCAGTCCCAGCGATTGCCACAGCACGGCGTTTTCTTTGAGCAGATAGGTGTAGAGCAGGTTGTTGAGCGGTACGGTCAGGGTTTGCACGACGATAACCGCCGTGCCCAGTCCGGCAGCGGTGGAGATTTTTTTTGAGACCGCAAGGAAGGTGCACATCCCCAGGAAGAAGGAGAGTGCCATGTTTTCGATGAAAATCGATTTAACAAACAGGCTGATGTAGTGTTCCATTGCCGTGCTCCTTTAGTGGCTTGCGCCAACGATGATGGGCTTGGCCGCAGCCGCCTCAACGTAATCGCGCGCTTCGTTTTGTTCCGGCTTCCAGGTGCGCAGCGCCCAAATGAGCAGGCCGATAACGAAGAAGGCGCTCGGCGGCAGCACCATCAAACCGTTCGGCACATACCAGCCGCCGTTATCCGCAATGGGGAGAATGGTAATGTCAAACCAAGTACCCTTGCCGAAGATTTCACGGATGGTGCCGACGGTGAGGAGCATCGCGCTGTAACCGAGGCCGTTACCAATACCGTCAAGGAAGCTCGGCACCGGCGGGTTAGACATCGCATAGGCTTCCAGCCGCCCCATGACGATGCAGTTGGTGAGAATCAAGCTGACGTACACGGAAAGCTGTTTGGAGAGTTCAAAGGCAAAGGCTTTCAGCAACTGGTCAACCACGATAACCGCCGAGGCGGCAACCGCCATCTGCACGATGATGCGGATGCTGCTGGGAATATTATTGCGGATCATGCTGACGAACAGGTTGGAGAAGGCGGTTACAAAGGTAAGGCCAAGGCTCATCAGAAACGCCGTCTTCATGCTCCCGGTTACTGCCAGCGCGGAACAGATGCCGAGTACCTGCAAGCCGATCGGGTTGTTGGCAAATATCGGCCCCAGGATGATTTCTTTATAGTCGTAGGTTTTTTCGCTCATGATTTATTGCTCCGTTTTTTGCCCGTTCTGCCCGATGGCAGCCTGCGATGCCTCGCGCAGGTCAGCAAGGCTGATTTCGCCGTTACGGATGTGATCGACCAGCGGCTTATATCCCTGCTCGCCCAGCCAAAAGTTCATCAGGTGTTCGACACCGTTGCTGGTCAGCGTCGCCCCGGCGATGGCATCCACCTGGTTTTTCGCCGACGGGTTGCGCACTTTTACCAGATCGACCTGCGGCGCGCCGCTGTCATCATAGGGGATGATGCCCGCCCACTTTGCCTGCCATTCCGGCTCGGTGATGCGCGCACCCAGTCCGGGCGTTTCCGCGTGCTGGTAGAAGGTAATGCCGGTGATTTCCGGTTGTTTTTCCTTGAAAGACAAGGCTGTGAAACCGTACATGGTGGACCACAGGCCATAACCCTGAATGGGCAGAATCAGGCGCGAGATGTGATCGCCATCAGCGACAACATAGGCAACGCCTTCTTTGGCGATGCGCTTGATACTCGCCGGATCATCCGTCAGCGCATGTCCTTCGCTATCGCTACGCGCAGCGTTGTACATGTCGTAGGTCAGCGGGTTCTTGTCGCTCACCGGCTTGCCGGTGGAGAGGTCAATCACCAGCGGGATGATTTTCTCGAATTTGTCGTTAATTTCCTGCGTGGACAGTTTCTCTTCTGCTCCGGCCAAGCCGGCAGCACGCAGGATATTGACTTTTTTCTCGTTATCAGCATTTTGCTTCTGGAAACCACGCAGGGAGACGGCCGCGGTAGAAACCAGCAGCGAGCAGAGCAGACATACGATGGTCGCGAACTTCAGGACGCTCAAAGCAGATTGTTTCTTCTCAGACATGGGTTCTCACCTTGCGACGTTTGGCATTCGCACTCATCACAAAATAATCAATGATATGGGCAAAGATGTTGGCAAAGAGGATGGCCAGCATGATGCCTTCCGGGAAGGCGGGGTTGACGACGCGGATAAGGATGGTCATCACGCCGACTAGCGCGCCGAAGATATAGCGCCCGGTATTGGTTACCGAAGCCGTCACCGGGTCAGTTGCCATGAAGAAGGTCCCGAAGGCGAAACCGCCGAGGACGAAGTGCCACCAGAACGGCATCGCAAACATATGGTTGGTTTCGCTACCGATGAGGTTGAACATCAGCGAGGTAACCGTCGCCCCGGCAAGTACGCCGACGACGATGCGCCAAGAAGCAACGCCCGCCCAGAGGATGATGGCGCCACCGATGAGAATGGCGAGCGTCGAGACTTCGCCGATAGAGCCAGGAATGTTGCCGATAAAGGCATCCCACCAACTCCAATGCGCGCGCACAGCGTCCATACCGCCTGCGGCGGCTTGGCTCAGCGCGGTCGCGCCAGAATAACCATCTACCGCAACCCAAACGCGGTCGCCGGAAATTTGCGCCGGATAGGCAAAGTACAAGAAAGCGCGCGCAGCGAGGGCGGGGTTCACGAAATTGCGTCCGGTGCCACCAAAAACTTCCTTGCCCAGCACCACACCAAAGCTGATGCCAATAGCGACTTGCCACAGCGGAATCGTTGGCGGCAAGGTCAGAGAGAAAAGGATGGAGGTGACGAAGAAGCCTTCGCTTACTTCATGCTTGCGCACAATGCAGAAAAGGATTTCCCAAGCGATACCAACCGCGAAGGTAACGATATAGATGGGCAGGTGCAGTTTCGCGCCAAACCAGAGATTGGCAATCAGGCCGGGATCGGCGATTCCCTGCGCTTTCGCCGCTTGCACGCCGACGAAATACCAGCCCGCAAACATTGCCGGGAAAACAGCCATCCAGACCAGAATCATTACCCGCTTTAGGTCGATAACATCGCGCACGTGCGACGGACGCGCGGTGACAAAGCGGGGGGAGTAAACAAAGGTCGCCGTTGCTTCGTAGAGGGGGAACAGTTTTTCCAGTTTCCCGCCCTTCTCGAACAGCGGCGCGATTTTTTCAAAAAAGTGTTGTTTCGCCATATCAGCCTTCCTGTTCAATCAGGGTGAGATTTTCGCGCAGGATTGCCCCAAAATCGTGTTTGCCGGGGCAAACGAAGGACATCAGCGCCAAATCTTCTTCATCCAGTTCCAATGCGCCGAGACGGATAGCCGTATCGGTATCCTTGACAATCAAGGCCTTGACCAAAAGCGTCGGCAGGATGTCCAGCGGCATCACCTGCTCATATACGCCGATCGGCACAATCGGACGCGGTGAACCGCGCAGGGAGGTATTGAACTGAAACGGACCTTTAAGGAATTTGCCAATATAGGCGTTGGTTTTGGAGAACCAACCGACACCGGGACGCATGAATCCGAGAAAATAGGATTCGCGCCCTTCCGGCAGCACGGTTACTTGTTGGTCATAAGCGCCGAGGTAGGCGGTATCTTCATGCACCTGGCGACCGGAAAGCGCGGAACCGGAAATAATCCGCTGTTCGCCCGGTTGCAGGTTATCTTCCAGCAAATCGGCCATCGCCGTGCCGCGCAGCGCGCGTACAATGCGCGGTTTCTTGACGCCAGGTCCAGCGACCGCAATCAGGCGTTCGTTATCAAGAATACCGCTGCGGAAGAATTTGCCAATCGCCAGCAGGTCTTGCACATTGAGATGCCATGCGACCTTGTTCGCACCGACCGGGTCAATAAAGTGAATATGGGTGCCAACCAGTCCGGCAGGATGCACGCCACCAAAGCGGTGAATTTCCAGACGGTTCAGATAATGGGTCGGAACGAAAGTTTCCTGGCGGCAGCATAAATGAACTTGCCCGCCGGAAAGTGTCTGCATAATGGCAAGCCCCACGAGTAAATCTTCATCACGTCCCTGCATCGCCAATGCCGGATCCATTGCCAGCGGATTGGTATCCATGGCATTGACAAAAATGGCGTGCGGGATAGCGTCAATAGGTGGAATCTTGCTAAAGGGACGGGTGCGGAATGATGCCCACAATCCGCTATTGACCAATCGTTTGACAATTTCTTCGCGCGAGAGTTTTTCTGCAACATCATCGCCGAAAGATTCAAAAACAACCGGTTCTTTGGATTCGGGACGAATAATAACGGAAAGCAGGCGCCGTTTTTCCCCGCGCACGATTTTTTCTACAACACCGGATACGGGCGCGCAAATCAAAACGCCGGGATTTTTTTTGTCTTCAAAGAGCGGCTGTCCCAAAATCACTTTGTCGCCTTCTGCTACCAACATGGTAGGTTTCAGGCCATTGTAATCCTCCCCGAGGATGGCAACCGGATGATTGGGGATAATGTCATGAATGGCGGCGTCGGTAATGGCGCCAGAGATGGGAAGGTCTAAACCTTTCTTGATTGAGATCATGCTAACAATACCTTACCTCAGACTGTGTCTTTATTTTTATTGGTGCCGACGGCGAGACTCGAACTCGCACAGCTTACGCCACTACCCCCTCAAGATAGCGTGTCTACCAATTCCACCACGTCGGCTGTCTTCTTTATTCTTGCGACCTGTCCGGCTTATTACCGGGCAGGTGCGGGAACATCGGTATTTGAAGCAGGGCGCGCATTATCTACACCAACTGGCGGGATGTCAAGCGCACTTTCCTGCTTTTGTGTTTCCAGTTGGGTATTGTTCAAAATATTGCTATCGCCGTGATTAGCGACTTCTTTGTTTTGTAAATACCCCAACAGCAGCGCCCCCACAAAGAAGACCGCTGCCAAAAAACGCGTGGTTTTATACAGGAATGAGCCTGCGCCACGCGCACCAAATACGGTGCTGGAAGCACCGCCACTGAGTGCGCCCATACCGCCGTTGCTTTTCGGCTGTTGCAGCAAAATGAGGGCGCAGAGCGCGAGGGATGCGATAAAGAAGATAACCTGAACAAGGGTTATGGTCATGCCATGGCTCCAATGATTTTGTCGAAGGTGTCCGCTTGCAGCGAGGCGCCGCCGACGAGGAAGCCGTCAATATCCGCCCCGGCAAAAAGCTCGGCTGCGTTATCGGGCTTGACGGAACCGCCGTAGAGGATGCGGACTTTGTCAGCAACGCCTGATGCTTTTTCTTGCAGCAATGCACGGATTTTGCCGTGGACTTCTTGTGCGTAAGCAGCGGTTGCCGCTTTGCCGGTGCCGATTGCCCAAACAGGTTCGTAAGCGATGACGGTATCCGCGTCCACCAATCCCGCTTCCAGTACCGGTTTCATTTGTCGCAATACGGCAGCGTCGCATTGTCCGGCATCGTATTCTTGCAGGGATTCGCCGATGCAGTAAATGACTTTTATCTCCTGCGCCTTTAATTGTTTCCATTTTTCGATCAGCAGCACTTCGGTTTCGCCGTGATCGGTGCGGCGTTCGGAGTGGCCGATGATGGCGTAACTGGCGCCCGCTTCTTTCAGCATCGCGGCGGAGATTTCGCCGGTGTGTGCGCCGGATGCGTGCGCACTGACGTCTTCACCCGCCAGGATTTCCAGCCCCAGTTCGTGTGCCTTGCTGATGTAAATTGCAGGCAAGCCAAAGATTTTTTCAACGTTTCCTTGCGGCCAGGCGTGTTTGGCAAAGGCTTCAACCAGGGCGAAGTCGCCGTTCATTTTCCAGTTTGCCGCAGCAATCGGTTTACGCATTGTTATTCCTCCCGGGATATGACCGCTGCCAGTTCTTCAACGATGGCGTGCAGTCGCGCTTCGTCATGACCTTCCGCCATTACGCGGATTTTCGGTTCGGTACCGGACGGACGAAGCAAAATGCGTCCGGCATCTCCCAGTTTTTCGGTCGCCTGTTGCAGCGCCTGCTGCACGGCGGGTTTGTTGACGACGCTTTTGTCCGCGACTTCAACGTTCTTCATGATTTGTACCGCCATATGCAGGTCGGCGACGAGTTGATGCAGCGGTTGTTCCATTTCCAGCATTGCCGCCAGCACCTGCAACGCGGCGATGATGCCGTCACCGGTAGAGTTGCGGTCAAGGCAGATGATATGCCCGGAGTTTTCGCCGCCCACGCGCGCGTCAATTTCCTGCATACATTCGAGCACATAGCGGTCGCCAACGTCGGTGCGGTGCAGGACGATGCCCATGTTGTTCAGTGCCCGCTCCAAGCCGAGGTTGGTCATTTTCGTGCCGACGATGTTGTTCAGTTGTTCGCCTTTGAAGGCGCGGTATTTGGCGATAATGTAGAGGATGGCATCGCCGTCGCGCAGTCGCCCGTTGCGGTCAACCATCACCACGCGGTCGCCATCGCCGTCGAAAGCGATACCGGCATCAGCCTGCTCGTCGCGCACGCGACGCTGCAAGGATTCCGGCGCGGTTGAACCTGCGCCCGCGTTGATGTTGCAGCCGTTCGGCTCAGCGTTCATGACGATGACTTGCGCGCCCAGTTCGCGAAAAACTTCCGGCGCTATCGGGTAAGTCGCGCCGTTGGCGCAGTCCACCACGATTTTCAGGCGCTCGAACGGCAGCCCGAGCATGACCGCGTTTTTGCAGAATTCGATGTAACGGCCGCGCGCTTCGGGGATGCGGTACAGTTTGCCCAGTTGCGCCGATTCGACGACTTTCATCGGCAGTTCGAGGTAGCGCTCGATTTCCTGTTCGGCGGCGTCGGGCAGTTTGATGCCGCCGCGCGCGAATACTTTGATGCCGTTGTCGCTATAGACGTTATGCGAGGCGCTGACGACGATTCCCGCGGCCGCATGGAAGGTGCGGGTGAAGTACGCGATACCGGGGGTTGGCATGACGCCGAGCAGGTGGGCGTCCATGCCCGCGGCGGAAAGTCCGGCGGCGATGGCATTTTCCAGCATGTAACCGGAGATGCGCGTGTCTTTGCCGATGATGACTTTATCGCCGGCAAAGCCGCTGTCGCTCAGCATTTTGCCGATGGCCCAACCGAGATGCATGACGAAATCGGGCGTCATTGGCGCTACGCCAACTTTGCCCCGCACGCCGTCCGTGCCGAAATATTTCCGCCCTGTCTCGCTCATGAATGTTCGTCTCCGTTACTGCCCGCGCGCAGCCAAGCGTAGCCCGCCAGGCTGGCAATGATTGATGCTGCAAGAATGGCAATTTTAGCATTATTCAGCAATAAATCCTCGCCTTTGAACGCGAGCTCGGAAATAAAAATGGACATGGTGAAGCCGATGCCGGCGAGTATTCCCATGCCGCAAACGTGGCGGAAATTCACGCCTGTGGGCAGTTTGCCGATACCGAGGCGCACACTCAGCCAGACGGCGCCGAAGACGCCGACGAACTTGCCAATCAGCAGCCCCAGGGCGACGCCAATCGACACCGGATGCGACACCAGACTGCCGATGGACGCGGCGTTAATCGTCACGCCCGCATTGAAGAAGGCAAACAGCGGGATGATGAGGAAATACACCGGGTCATGCAGGCTGTGCTCCAGCCGTTGCAGCGGCGCCTGCGCCTGATTGATGCCGTAGTTCAGCGTGTGCAGCACGCCGACCAGTCGTTCCGATTCCAGAAAATCATGTTCGCGGCGGCGGTAAATATCGAACTTGTCCAAGAGCTTGCGCGCTTCGCGGCTGAATTCCTCCGGGTTATACAGGGTGCGCACTGGTGTGGCCAACGCGCCCAGCACTCCGGCGATGGTCGCGTGCACGCCGGAAAACAGCATCAGCGTCCACATCACCAGCGCGATGGTCAAATACGGCCAGGGCTTGCGCACGCCAAAGCGGTTCAGCGCCAGTTGCAGCGCGAAACAGCCGAGCGCGGCGAGAAGCGGCCCCACCTGAATCGTCTCCGTATAAAAAAGCGCAATCACCACCACCGCGCCGAGGTCATCGACGATGGCGAGCGCCACCAAAATCGTCACCAGTCCCGCCGGAATACGGTCGCCGAGCAGAATCAGCACGGCAATGGCAAAGGCGATATCGGTCGCCATCGGAATACCCCAGCCGGCGCTGCCCGCGCCACCAGCGTTAATCGCGCTATAAACCAGCGCCGGGGCGATCATGCCGCCGATGGCGGCGATAATCGGCAACGCCGCCTGACTGAGCGACGACAACTCGCCGACCATCACCTCGTGCTTGATTTCCAGCCCGACCAGATAAAAAAACAGCGCCATCAGGCCGTCATTGACCCAATGATGCAGCGACATCTCCAGCCGCCATTCGCCAAAACTGACCGCAACCGGCTGATGCAACAAATGAAAATAGGCGTCGCGCCACGGCGAATTGGCGATGGCGAGCGCCGCCAGCGTACAGACAATGAGCAAAATCCCGCTGGCAGAACTGTTGCGGGTAAACGCCTCCACCGGCGTTAACAACTTGCCGAACAGCCGCTCCCACGAATTGGCGTCCTCGCGGTTATACGCCTTGCGTTGAAAAAATCTGGACATAACCCCCTCCCGACAAAATAAAGCCAATCATACAACCCGCCCGACATCGCGGCAAACCCGCGCACACATATATAATGCGCCGCCCTACCCTGCAAACAAGGAACACCCCATGACCCTGCAACAAACCATCGAAAACGCCTTTGAGCGCCGCGCCGACATCACCCCTGCCAACGCCGAACCCGCGCTGCTTGCTGCCATCAACGAAGCGCTGGACGCGCTGGAGCGCGGCACCATGCGCGTCGCCGAACCGACCGGGAGCGGCTGGCACGTCAACGAATGGCTGAAAAAAGCGGTACTGCTCTCCTTCCGCGTCCACGACAACGTCCCCGTCGAACACGGCTACACCCGCTACTTTGACAAAGTCGAAAGCCGCTTCGCCCACCACGACGCCGCCCGCTTCCAGCAAGAAGGCGTGCGCGTCGTCCCGCCCGCCGTCGCGCGCCGTGGCAGCTACCTTGGCCGTGGCGTGGTGCTGATGCCGTCCTACGTCAACATCGGCGCCTACGTCGATGAAGGCACGATGGTCGATACCTGGGTCACGGTCGGCTCCTGCGCGCAAATCGGCAAAAACGTCCACCTCTCTGGCGGCGTCGGCATTGGCGGCGTACTGGAACCGCTGCAAGCCAGCCCGACCATCATCGAAGACAACTGCTTCATCGGCGCGCGCTCCGAAATCGTCGAAGGCGTCGTCGTCGAAAAAGGCTCGGTCATCTCGATGGGCGTATTTATCGGCCAATCCACCAAAATCTACAACCGCATGACCGGTGAAATCACCTATGGCCGCGTCCCCGCAGGCTCGGTGGTCGTCCCCGGCAACCTGCCCGCCGCCGACGGCAGCCACAGCCTCTACTGCGTCATCATCATCAAACAGGTCGATGAAAAAACGCGCAGCAAAACCGGCATCAACGAACTGCTGCGCAGCTAACCGCTCTGCCCTTCCAACCCCCGCCACGGCGGGGTTTTTTACCCCGGAAATATGCGATGACACGTTATTGTTGCTGCATAAGACGGTGGCAGATTCATGCCGGTAGATGGGTATAATTTCACTGGTTTCAGCGCTATTTACAATCCGGAATAACATCTCCAAGTTTCATCAAACCGAGCCATTTTGCCGCATCACCAAATAGCAATGATGCGCCAAAACAAGACATCCAATTTACGTATAGACAACAAAAAATATCTATGAAAATAAATATGGATATAATTATTATAGGCATGAGTATTTTTCTACTACTCGGCCTGGCGGGTATTGGCAGACAACGATTGCGACGACCGCAAAAAAATAAAAATGCACAAGAACAAAAACCGCATGACTTCAAAAAAGAAAAAGCAGAAGAGAACTTGCGCATTGCCCGAAAAAACCGCTACCAGAAAAAAACGGTTTGCAATGCCAACGAGCAGGCCGCCTATGCCGCCGCATGGGATGTAGTGCGGGCGCGACAGCGCAAGGAGCGAGTATTGCCACAAGTCTCCCTGGGCGAAATTATCATACACCCGAATGGACGCATTCATGCGGCGATTAACAGCAAGCGGGTGGATTTGCTGGTGACGGACGCACAATTCAATCCGCTGGTTGTGATAGAAATAGATGGCAGCGGCCATTATTTGTCGGATTACAGTCGCATCAATGATGAAACCAAAACGTTGGCATTGCGCTCGGCAGGCATTCCGCTATTGCGCATTGCTGCCAAACATGACAATCATGCGGAAATCCGGCGCATGGTGCGCAAAGGACTGGAGCAGTTTTTCGCCGGGCAAAAATAAATGGCGGGGATATAAAAAGCGCATTCTGTAAAAATTATAATGCAACCCTGCCGCCGTAATTTTTTGCGGATGAAATGCGCAGGCTGGCCGACCTTTAATTCGGCTCACTTTTCCCCTGCCGGACGGTTATATTTCCCGCCCCGTTCAACCTATATCACAGAAACCAACATGACCTCATTGCAAAAAATATCTACCCCGCTGTTTCTCCTGTTCGCCGCTACCGGCGCATGGGCCTGTTATGACCCCGCAGGTTCGGGGCAATGTGGTCCATACGGCATTGGACCACGCAATCCTGACGGATACGGCTACAACACCTACATTGAACCCGCGCCGATGTACATCCCGCCACCGCCGCCCATACGCGAAAGTCGCTATGGCGCGGTTGCCGTTTATGCCAATCCCAAGGACTTATGGGACAGCAAAACCATGTTTGCTTCCGTCCGCGGTATTCATTCAAAGGAAAGCGCCAGACAGATGGCGCAGCAGACGTGCAACCGCAAGAGCGGCCACTCATGCCGAATCGAGTTTGACTATGCCGACCAATGCGTCAGCGTGGCGATGGGTGATGTTACCGAAGGCTTAATGCTGTTTTACGGCCTTTCCGGGCAACCGGGTCAGGCACCGCTGGATGCGATGCAGAAATGCCTCGCCGCCCAAGGCAAAGATTGCGAGTTTGTCGTGCAGGAAGAATGCTCCCTGCCCGAATAACACCGGCACAACGCGAAGGTCATGCGCCGGTCATCCATGACCGGCATGGAAACTACGATGCGGCATCGGCGTTTTCCACCTGAATCCGTTTGCCGATGTCGCGGATTTTGGAGATTTCTTCCAACAGACGCGGTGCATCGTCAATACTGATGGCAAATGACCAGAGATAACTGACCCCCGCATAAAGATGCCCGGCATTGGCGTTGCCGCGCAGGGTCATCACGGAAAAGCTGACGGCAAACAGGAACATCAGCGCAATGCCAATCACCGCATAGCCTACCGCCTCGCGGTTCGATATAGCAATGCGCATTTCCGCCAACAATTGATGGTGCTGCTCCAGCTCGCGGTCACCGGAATGTTCGATGATATGCACATCACGCTCCAGCCGGTTATTGAGACGGAAATACAAGCGGTCATTGACGCGCGAATAACGCGGTATCAGCAGCATAAAAAACAGCAGCACGAAAAAGCTGGCCAGCCCTGTCCAAAATTCGATAAAGAGCAGCATCAAAACCGCGCCAACCATGGAAATTAAAGAAGTCACCAAAGTTGGCAAATGCATTTCAAAGAAATCGACCAGCTCGCGCGACAACGCCGCGCGTGCGGAAATGGTGGAAACCGCCTCGCCATCCCGGCGCTGTTGCAGAATGACCGGCACCACCATCTCCGCATAAATGCGGCTAAAGGCACGGGTATCGACCGCCCGCCGCACCGAACCGACCGTCCAGATAACCAGAACTACCGCGGCATAACTCAGCGCTTTCCCCAGATTGCCTTCCAGCACGCCATTGATGGCAATGCCGCCGAATACGGGATAGGTCAAAAGCAGCAGGTTTTCCGCCAGAACCAGGGTGAATGTGCCAATCAGGCGCGCCTTGTTGTTGCGGGCGATTTGTTTGAGATTGTGCCAGGCGTTCACAGCGGTTTCCATCATGAATATTTGGGCTATAGCGTCTAATAAATGCTACAAGCCTTAATGATACAAGGCTTTGAGTGGTGTCAGAACCTTATACAATCAAGGCCAATCAAAAAGAGTGGACGGCGCAACGGTCAGCAACGCTATAAATGCCAGAACTGCAGCAGGCAATTTGATGGCGGAGCCTCCCCAAACTGAGGAATTTTGGGCATCCTGTGGTGCAGGAGTTCGCCATGCAGTACGGACAGCAGCAAAATCATCCAACACCACCGTCAGGGAATGAACCTTACCCGCAACCCGAAAAAGCCAACATTATCATGGCACCGCATATTTTGGGACGCCATGATGTTGATGAACAGTACCGCTATTTCTTGCTGGTTATGTGTCGCATACATCCCGGCACTTCACCAGAAAAAGAAAAAAGCCCTGAACAAGCAGGGCTTAATAAAGAAGAATACTGGTAGGCACGATTGGACTCGAACCAACGACCCCCACCATGTCAAGGTGGTGCTCTAACCAACTGAGCTACGCGCCTGAAGTGGGGGCGCATTATAGGCATTTTTTTGCCGAGTGCAAGCGGTTTGTAGTGCGCCTGAAAATTCACCTGCACGGCGATGCTACACGCGCTTGACTATTGAATTATTACGGGTCTGCCAGTATAATCCGCCGCCTTTGAAAACAGACAGGTCTCCTGTTTGTGCATGAAATTTTTGGAGAACAATATGTTTGCAGTTATTGAAACTGGCGGTAAACAGTACAAAGTCAAGCCCGGCCAGCGCCTGAAAGTGGAGACTTTGCCGGGCGAAGCGGGCGACAGCATCGCTTTTGACAAAGTGTTGCTGATTGCAACCAGCGAAAGCGACGTTGCCGTGGGCGCACCTTACCTGGAAGGCAAAACGGTCAGCGCGACCATCGCCGAACACGGTCGCCACAAGAAAATCAAGATTATCAAGTTCCGCCGTCGCAAGCACCATATGAAACGTATGGGGCACCGTCAAAACTACACCGAAGTCGTGATTGACGCGATTGACGGCCAGAAATAAGGAGTCAGAAACATGGCACACAAAAAAGCAGGCGGTTCCAGCCGCAACGGACGCGATTCCAAGTCCAAACGTCTCGGCATCAAACGCTACGGCGGTCAGGTCGTCAGCGCCGGTTCCATCCTCGTGCGTCAGCGCGGTACCCCGTTCAATGCCGGTGAAAACGTCGGTGTTGGCCGTGACCACACCCTATTCGCCACTGCCGACGGCAAAGTCGTTTTCAGCGTTCGTGGCGCAGAGAAACGCCGCTATGTGAGCGTGGTTGCGGAAGCCTGATTGCTGGCCGCAACGCGAAAAGCCCTGCATTGTGCAGGGCTTTTTTGTTGTCACCACCACAGGCCGTACAATACGGCATCATTCTCGCCGCACCGATGCGGAACAGGCAAAACTTACAGGAACAACCTCATGAAATTCGTAGATGAAGCACAAATTTACGTCCGCGCGGGCAAGGGCGGCAACGGCATCGTCAGTTTCCGCCGTGAAAAATATGTGCCGTTTGGCGGGCCGGATGGCGGCGACGGCGGCGACGGCGGCAGCGTTTACCTCGTCGCGCAGGAAGGCATCAACACCCTCGCCGATTTTCGCTTTAACCGCAGTTTTCAGGCGGCGAACGGCAGGCCGGGCGAAGGGCGCAACAAGCGCGGCAGCAGCGGTGAAGACTTGCTCGTGCCGGTACCGGTTGGCACGCAGGTTTTTGTCGATGACACCGATGAACTCATCGGCGACCTCACCGCCGACGGGCAACGGTTGCTGGTGGCACAGGGCGGCTTTCACGGCCTCGGCAACACCCGCTACAAAAGCTCGACCAACCGCGCGCCGCGCCAATGCAAACCCGGCACGGAAGGCGAGGAACGCTATCTGCGTCTTGAGCTGAAACTGCTCGCCGATGTCGGCCTGCTCGGTATGCCGAACGCGGGCAAATCGACGCTCATCAGCCGTGTTTCCGCCGCCCGCCCGAAAATCGCCGATTACCCTTTCACCACGCTGCACCCCAATCTCGGCGTGGTGCGCGTCGGTATGCTGCAAAGTTTCGTCATGGCAGACATCCCCGGTCTGATTGAAGGCGCGGCGGAGGGCGCGGGGCTGGGGCATCAATTCCTGCGCCATCTGGCGCGCACCCGCCTGCTGCTGCATATGCTGGACTGTTCGCCGATGAGCGACTCGCAAGACCCGGTGCGCGATTTCGAGCAGGTCAGCGCCGAGCTGGAGAAATACGACGCCGTTTTCGCCGACAAGCCGCGCTGGTTGGTGCTGAACAAGATGGACACGCTCACCCCGGAAGAAGGTGAGGCACGCGCGCGGGAAATCGTCGCCGCCCTCGGCTGGCAGGGGCCGGTGTACCGCATTTCGGCGGAAACCGGGTTGCATACCGAACAGCTCTGCCGCGACATCATGCAGGCGCTGGAGCAGATGGACGACGAGGCGGATTTTGCCGCGCCGCAAATGCCTGACGAGGCACACTAAATCCTTGCCGCTTTCCCGAAAACCATGCCATTACCGACCATCCAGTTTCGCTACCGCCCGGCAAAAAATAAATTGCAGGACGTTGTGTTTGGCGAGATTTTCTGTCTGTTTTTATGGTACGTGCTACTTTTCAAGCGCAGTGGTTTTTATAATTGGTCAGACTATGCGTTGTGGGCGGTTGCCATTGGCGGCACGGCAACTTTATCCATTTGTCTTTTCAATTATTGTCGTGGCGGCAGAATCATTACCCTGATGGATAAAGCAATCATCATTCCGGCGAGCTATTACTTGAGTTTTCGGCGCCGTTTTACCGTTGATTACGGCGAAATTGCCCACATCACAGAGCAATATTGCGAGAGACATGGAACGCCCGGCATTTTTATCACGGCGCATGATGCAGGAAAGCGCTATCTTACGGAAAAAACTTATATTATCAGCTCCAACGGCTTCGCCGATATGCGGCAATACCGGAATCTTGTTGCCGAGCTGCGAAAGCGCGTTGATGCCGCACGTTTTTAACCCTTCACCCGGAGAATATTCCCATGAACCAGCCCGTTCTTTATTTCAGTGACCTTTGCCCGGATACGCCGCCATTTGTTGCCGCACTCGCCGCACGCAATATGGATTACGAAGCGGTGAACATTACCGCCAGCATGAAGAATCTGAAGCGCTTTCTGGCGCTGCGCGACAGTCGCAGCGAATTTGAATCACGCAAGGCTCAGGGCGCGATTGGCATTCCCGTTTTGCAACTGCCCAATGGCACGCTGATTTTTGACAGCACGGATGTGCCTTCATTCCCCTGACTTGCACCGCTCACATTCATCATTCCCCATTCCCGTTCAGGAAAAAACCATGACACAAACGCTCACTCCCGGCGGCAATGCACCGCTTGACGCCAATGACATTTCCATCCATATCAACAGCGGCGCGGATATTGACGTCGCTGCCTACCGCCTCGCCGCCAATGGCAAAGTGCGCGGCGATGGCGACATGATTTTCTACGGCCAACAACAAAGCGACGACGGCAGCGTGCGCCGCAGCGGCAACGACCGCAGCAGCACCTTCGCCATTGACCTCGCGCGCCAGCCTGCCGCCATTGAACGCATCGCCATTGCCTATTCCGCGGGCCAACCGACCGCACGCCTCGGCAGCGTCAGCCTGCGCGTCGCCGCCGGTGGGCAAACACTCATCACCTGCCCGCTGGACCTCGGCGGCCGCAGCGAAACCGCGCTCATCCTCGGCGAATGCTACCGCCGCAATGGCGCGTGGAAATTCCGCTTCGTCGCGCAGGGCTACAACGGCGGCCTGAAACCACTCTCCGAACACTTTGGCGTGGACATCGCCGACGACGCCCCGCCGCCCGCGCCCAAACCTGCCCCGGCCAGCGGCGGCGTCAATCTCAGCAAAATCACCCTCGACAAGCGCAACCCCGGTGTCAGCCTCGCCAAACAGGCGGATTACGGCGCGATTCGCATCAACCTCAACTGGAACCAGAACAGCGCGCCGCAAAAAGGCGGCCTGTTCGGCGGACTTTTCAACAAAAACAAGGGAGTTGACCTCGACCTCGGCGCCTTCGTCCGCCTGCAAAATGGCGACCGCGACTGCGTGCAAGCGCTGGGCAACCGCTTCGGCGACCTGCAACGCGCGCCGTTCGTCCATCTGCGCGGCGACGACCGCACCGGCGCGGTCAGCGAAGGCGAATGGCTGGACGTCAACGGTTCGCGCTGGCCGGACATCGCCGAAATCCTCGTCTTCGCCTTCATCTACGACGGCGTGCCGAACTGGGAAGCCACCGACGGCGTCGTCACCCTGCACGTCCAGGGACAACAAATCGAAACGCGCCTGACCGAAGGCAACCCGCGCCACGGAATGTGTGCCATCGCCCGCCTCATCAACGACGGCGGCAGCATCCGCGTGGAGCGCATCAACCGCTACTTCCCCAGCCACCGCGAGATGGATCAGGCCTTCGGCTGGGGCTTCCGCTGGACGGCGGGGCGCAAATGAGCGCGCAGCCCCTCGTCCCCGGTGCCAACACCGCCCTTGCCGCCAGCAGCATCACCCTGCGGATTGACAGCGGCATCGACACTGACAGCGCCGTCTGGCGGCTTGCCGCCAACGGCAAAGTGCGCGGCGACGGCGACATGATTTTTTACAACCAGCCGACGAGCGACGACGGCAGCGTTCACTACCTCGGCGCACACCGCTACCGCCTTGACCTCGCGCGCCAACCGGAAGACATCCAATACATCACCATCGCCTGCACCGCCAACCTGCCGCTGGCGCAATACCGCCAACTGGCACTCTACGTTGACGACGGCGACCGCGTCCTGCATTGCCCGGTCGCGCTGGACGAGCGTCGCGAAACCGCACTCATCCTCGGCGTCTGCTACCGCCGCGACGGCATCTGGAAATTCCGCTTCGTTGCCCAGGGCTTTCACGGCGGCTTGCGGCCACTATGCGAACACTTTGGCATTGAAGTCGCCGACGATACCCCCGCCGAGACCACTGCACCCACCACAAAACAGCCAGAACGCCGCCAACCGCCACCTGCCGCCAAATCACCAGACGACAAGCCGGCGAAACCCCAAAAAGCACCCCCGCAAAACCCGCTGCACGGCACGGACTGGAGCGAAAGCAACCGCCTCGCCAGCGTAGAACAACACCAGCCGTTGGCCGACTGGCTCGCCGCCAAAAACATCAGCCCGCAGTTCAACCACGCGGCGGTGGATATGCGCGGCTACTATGACGAAGCCGCCGCCCTGCTCGGCAAACATTACCCGCTGCTCAAAGAACTGCTCGGCCAAATGAACTGGGCCTACCGCCACCGCCACCACGGCATCAAACACGACCTGAAAAAATACCCGCCCGCCGACGCGCAGCGCCTGCAAAACCTTTGCCGCACGCTTTACCAAAACACCCTGCTCGCCCGCTGCCACTACCACAAAGGCGACAAAAGCCTGCACATCCAGCTCCAGCAAGCACAACCCGTGCGCCAATTCTTCGGCGGCGGCTGGCTCGAATGGTTTGCCCTCGGCGAGCTGCTACAGCTTGCGGCAAAACGTGGCGCGGACTACCGCTTCTCCTGCGCGCGCAACATAACCATCACCACGGGCGCAGACGAAAAACACGAACTGGACGTGATGTACCTGCCACTTGATAAAACCCCGCTCGTCATCGAATGCAAAAGCGGCGAATACCGGGGCGCGCTCGACAAACACCTCACCCTGTGCAAACGCCTCGGCCTGCCCGCGAGCCATTACCTCATCCTCGCCACCGACCTCGACACCGCGCAAGCCAAAGCGCTGGGCGCGATGTACCCGCTGACCTTCGTCACCCCGCACACCCTGCGCGCGCACTGCCAGCCGTTGCTCTAAAGCCACGCCATGACCCGCATCAACCTCGTCCCGCCGCAGGAGCTCTGCGACCAGCACCTGCTCGCCGAACACCGCGAGCTGACGCGCATCCCCAACGCGGTCGCCCGTGGTCGCTACCATCTGCGCGGCCAGCCCGCCGATTACAAACTGGGCGAAGGGCACGTCCGTTTCTTTTTCGACAAACTCGCCTTCCTCCAGCGCCGCTATCAGATGCTGCACGAAGAATGCCGCGCCCGCGGCTTCAACGTGCAAAACATCTGGCCGCAAGACCTGCCCACCGACCCGGCGCTGTGGCAGGATTACCAGCCGACCGCCATCGCGCTTGCGACAAACCGCGCCCGCATCGCCGAACGGATGCCGAAAACACCGCGCTTCACCCCGCCAGGCGCAATATAGCCATCCACCGAAAGCCTCATACTGTGTTGCGTCGCCTCGCCGTACAACCGCGTACTGTCTTCGGCGACGCGCCTTGTCTGAAACTTTCGGTGGATGGCTATAAAAAGCCGGGCATCATGCCCGGCCAAA
>NZ_DBHKZK010000008.1:0-11865 GCF_057314735.1 Cardiobacterium sp. | reverse complement strand
GGGGCAAGCGGGATTTGGCGACGGTTATGCAGCTAAAACAGCGGCTGAAGGCATTAGGCGTTACTTACGACCGAATTGCTACGGACAACTGGGCGGCTTTTCTGAAAGCCTTTCAAGATGAGGGGCACCAAGTGGGTAAACAATATACCGTCGGCATTGAGGGGAACAACTGCCGTTTACGCCAACGGATACGCCGTGCGGTGCGTAAAACCTGCTGTTTTTCCAAGAAGATGTTCTATCACGTTAAGGCATTTGCCATCGGATTTTTCTATATCAACTACGGATTTGTTTGAGGCAGCATACATTTTAGGACACCTCCAGTTTTTCACGCCCCTCCCCGACTCCATCGCTTCGCCGGGAAGCGGCATATTGGCAATAGCCACCATCATGGTTGCCGCAGGTGGTCGGGCGGTTTTTGCTTTTGCCAGTTTGCAGTTTGCATGGCACGCCGCCTGGGTTATTGGTAACGCTTGTTCTCGCGCGCGGCGAGCCAGAGGATGAGTTTGTCGAGCAGGAAGGTTGGCAACAGCCGCTTCGCCGTGCCCATCAGCCAGGTGAGTGCGGTGACGTAGTAGCGCGCTTTCGGTCGCGGCGATTCGATGGCGTGGATGAGTTTCTGCACCACCGCTTCCGGCGGCAGGGTGAACGGCAGCGGCTTGTCGCTTTGCAGACGGTTGGTCATCGCCAGATAGCGCTCCTTGTGGCGGCTGTTGTCGAGGTCAATCCATTGGCGGAATTGCTGGAAGGAATTGCCCCGGAAGTTGCTTTTGATGGGGCCGGGTTCGATCAGGCTGACGTGGATGCCGCTGCCCGCGAGTTCGAGGCGCAGCACGTCGCTCCAGCCTTCGAGCGCGAATTTGGTGGTGGTGTAGGCGCCACGGAAGCGCATCGCGGCGAGGCCGAGGACGGAGCTGTTGTTGACGATGCGGCCATGTCCCTGCACGCGCATCACCGGCAGGATGCGCATGGTGAGGTCGTGCCAGCCGAGCAGGCCGGTATCGAGCTGGTAGGCGAGCGCGTTGCGCGAGAGGTCTTCCAGCGCGGCGGGGATGGCGAAGGCGCCGTTGTTAAAGAGCGCGTCAAGGGTGCCGCCGGTTTGTTTGAGCACCCAGTCGAGCGCCATGCTGATGCTGTCGGGTTCGGTGAGGTCAAGCTGGACGGCATTGAGTCCTTCGCCCTTCAGGCGCTCCACGTCGGCGGCGTCGCGCGCGCTGGCAAATACCTGCCAGCCACGTGCTTGCAGGAGATGGGCGGCGCAAAGGCCGATGCCGCTGGAACAGCCGGTGATGAGGATGCTTTTTTTCATGGTTGCCTCGGTTTGATTGGGTTGGCGCTTTGCCGGAGTCATTAGTGGTGGTGTTATCTGGATGTTTTAATCGGTCTTTGCCGGAAAGGTCAAGATAAATGTCTTGGCTTTTTCCTGTATCTCCTTCCATGAACCCAAATGTTGTCGATTATAAGACAGATCAACAATCCCTAGTTTCATGGGTGAAGTCATCTCAAAATAATGCGTACAGGGTGGTGACGCTACATTGTGATTTGAGCATCGTATATAAGTAACAACGTGCCCATCTGCATCTTTATAAACAAATAAATCTTTTACCCCATTATCCTCTCTCCAAGGCTTTTGTGTCTCCGGGTTTATGCCGGGAACCACATAATATTCTAAACCATAGCGATATTCCCCGGTAAAGGCGTATGGTTCCTCTGCCGCAGTAGCCCACTTTTGAAAACTGGTTTCGTATAGATAATCCAAAGGATATTTTCTGGGGCTCTCTACAGGCGCAGCGCTAATAATTACCCTGACCCAATCATCGCCTCCCGCTGATTGTTCGGCACGGTACTGTTTGACCAAATCCCGTTTTCTTTCGTCATAGAGTGCGCCATCGCTATTGCGGAAGGCAAAGTCAAAGGCCTTGATGATGGATTGATAATTGCGTGTTGGCGGGTTATAGCTGCGGATTTTGTCCATGTCCCAACCGGGGGAATCCACGTATTCGACAAAACGTACCACGGAAGATGGCAGATTGACCGGGACGCCTCCCAAGGTGCCAATAATGTAGGGTTCGCCATATGGGTCTTTGGGTGCATCATCAGGTTGCTGGTTGGCGGCGCCGTGCATGGCATTGGAA
Source organism: Cardiobacterium sp. (assembly GCF_057314735.1). NCBI lineage: Bacteria > Pseudomonadati > Pseudomonadota > Gammaproteobacteria > Cardiobacteriales > Cardiobacteriaceae > Cardiobacterium > Cardiobacterium sp. The sequence goes on along the minus strand of NZ_DBHKZK010000008.1, from coordinate 9,733 downwards.
ACTGCGGCGATGTCGGACGCGGCAGGTGAGGGATGTTGGTTGTTTTGCGCGGGGGCGGCGGTTGTCGCCTTGGGCGGCGGTGCGGGCTTTTTCGGCTGTTCGCAGGTGGTGAGCAGCGTGGCAAGCAGGAGGAGGGTGAGGCGGGTGCAGTTCAAGGGTTGGGTCATGGGCGTTCAAGGGGGAGGATTGGGTGGCGATTTTACATCGGCCATGCGGCAATTCATGTCGCGCCAATGTTTTCCGTCGTTCGTGCGGGCGCTTTAGCCGGAGGCGTCGCTATATGTCATGAGCGGTTGCAGCAGTGTGGCGTGGATGGCGAGCGCTGCCGCGATGCGGGCGGCGAGGGTGTCGTGGTCGTGGCCGCGCCAGAGGTGGCGCCAGAGGTCGCCGTTGTCGGCTTTGTTGTGGTCGTCGTTTATCCAGTCTCTGATGAGTGTGTCGTTGTTTTTGTCTTTGCCGGCGACAAAGTTGTCCAGGTACGGCTGCATCAGTTCAATCGGGGCGAGCCAAAGGGTTTGTTGGGCGCAGGCACGCACGGCAATCCATTGGCGCAGTTGGGTGATGGCTGCGGCGGCGGGGACGGGGGCGAGGTGTTGCAGGGTGTCGTCGGCGTAGTGGATGAGGCTTGTGCCGCCGTCGCCACTGGCACTCCAGGCGAGGTGTTCGAGCCAGTAGCGGTATTGGTGTTTTGGTCGTGCCTTGCTGGCGCTGAGGCGCGGCCAGGTGTCGCCGCCAGTGGGCAGGCGGGCGGTGAGGGTGGTGTGGTCGCCGAGGTCAAGGGTGTGTTCTTTGAGGCCGGGCCAGGTGTCGAGGCGGGCGCGGGCGAGCAGGCTGTGTTGGCGCTGGCGGTAGGCGGCGAGGGTTTGTTCGAGCTGGATGGTGCCGCCGATGCCGCCCGGCCAGGCGGGCAGGCGGGCGAGTTGTGCCGCCGGGTCAGGCTGGTTTTGTTCGAGCGCGGCGATGATGAGGCGCTCGGCCTGGTTTTGTTCGAGCGGGGTCAGCGCGAGTGGTTCGCGTGCGGCGAGCGGGGTTTGCGCGGCGGTGTTGGCGATGTGGTGCGCGCGGGCGTAGGCACTCGCCGGTTTTTGGGTGTCGCGGATGAGTTGGCTAAGGGTCAAGGTTTCAGGCTCGCTGTTGGCGGTGATGGCGGGCGGGATGGCAAGGGTGAGGAAGGGGCGGGGGGGCAAGTTGTCGCGGCGCGGCGTTTTTTCACCCCCTCCCCGGCCCTCCCCCGCTGCGCAGGGGAGGGGGATGGTTTGGGTGGCAGGTTGTTGTGCGGTGGTGGTTTCGGCAGCGGTGGTGTGCGGGCGAACCCCACCCCCGGCCCCTCCCCCACAGGGGGAGGGGGGGATATCGGTGGTGGTTTCGGGCGGTGCGCCAAGGCGCACTCTATGGTTTTCGGCGGAAGGAGGCGGCTCGGCGGGTAGAGGGTTCAGTGTCTGGCGGATGTGTTGCCAGAGCGGGGCGGCGGGGCGGCTCGCGGTTTCGTACGGGTCGGCGCTGAACGGGTCGGCGGGGTGTTCGTGGTAGTAGTAGCGCGGCAGGGTCTCGTTGTCGTGCGGTTTGTGCTGTTCCCGCAGCAGGGTTTCGCCGCGTTCGCGCTGGTCGTCCAGGTACTGGAGGAGTTCTTGTATGGGGCTGGCGGGCGGTTGGGGTTCGTTGTTTTCGGCGGTGTTGTAGTAGATCCAGAGGGCGTCTTCGGCGCGGTTGATGAGGTCGAGCAGGGCGCCGAGGTCTTCGTGTTCGCGGTTTTGGTCGCCGGGGCGCGGGCGGTCGAGGGGGATGAGGTTGTAGCGTTCGTCGTTTTGGCGCGCCGGGTAGTGGTCGCGGTCGGCGTTCATGAAGATGTGCAGTCTGCCCGGCAGGTTGCGCAGGTTTTTCAGGCTGCCGATGGTGATGACGCCGCTCGGTTCGCTGCTGTTTTGTTGGGCGGCGAGGTGGGCTTCGATGTGTTCGTGAATGAAGGCGGGCGGCAGGTAGTGTGCTTCGTTTTGCGGGGCGAGGGCTGCGTGGCTGGCGAGTTGTTGTTGGAGTTCGTCCAGCGCCTGGTCGATGGTTTGCCAGGCCGGGGTGTTTTGGGCGTAGGCGTAGTCGTGGTGCAGGGTGTCGCGCAGTTGTTGGAGTCGTGCCTGTGCGGCGATGCCGGTGTCGGTGCGTTGGGCTTCGGTTTGTTCGGCCAGGGTGGCGAGTGCTTCGAGTGCGGGCAGGTCGGCCAGTGTCAGGCCGGGTTGTGGTACGGCGTCGCGGTAGTGTTCGGCGTCGGGGGTGAGGACGCCGGCGATGAGGCGGTTCAGGGCGTAGGTGTAGGTGTAACGGTGGTCGTGGTCGTCCGGATGCAGCGCGGGCTGGAGTTGGGCGCCGTCGTAGCCGCGTTTGTAGCCCGCGGCGGTGAGGGCGGCGGTGATGCGCTGTATTTGTTCGGGGGCGAGGTTGAGGCTGTGGCAGGTGTCCGGGTTGTGCAGCCAGTCGTGGACGGTGGGCGCGTCGTAGCGGCTGTGGGCGAGGGTGTAGCGGCCGCTGAGGGAGCGCCAGAGGGTTTCGGCGCTGTTTTCGGTGATGCCGATGTGGCGCGCGGGCAGGTGGTTGCCGTCGTAGTCGCCGCCAGGCGGGAAGGTGGCGCGCAGGATGGTTTGTGCGGCGACGGGGTCGGGCAAGTGGATGTAGATGTCGGAGAGGCGACGCGTCGGGTCGGCGTTGAGCCAGGCGGTGATGTCGCTGCGCAGGGTTTCGCTTTGGCGCTGGAGGCCGTGGCAGCCGTGGATGCGCAGGCTGTCGTCGGTTTGGAGGATTTGTGGGGTCGCTGGCGCGGCGGGTGTGCTGCCCCCACCCCGGCCCTCCCCCACGGGGGGAGGGGGGGCATCGGCGGTTGTTTTGGCATCGGCGGTTTGCAGGCTATTCCCACCCCCGACCCCTCCCCCACGGGGGGAGGGGGAGTGTTCGGTGGAGGTTTTTTGTGTGGTGTACGGTTCGACAGCGGTGATGGAAAGGTTATCGCTACCCCCTCCCCAGCCCTCCCCCGCTGCGGACGCTTGCGCGTCCTGCGAGGGAGGGGGCAATTCGGTGAAAGGGGAGTTAGCGGCGGTTGTTTTGGCATCGGCGGTTTGCAGGCTATCCCCACCCCCGGCCCCTCCCCCACAGGGGGAGGGTAGCTGTTCGGTGAGCGGGGAGTTAGCGGCGGGCGTTTTGGCATCGGCGGTCTGGGCAAGGTATGCGGCGATGTGGTCTTCGCGCAGTTCGCGGATTTCGGCTTGCAGGGCGGTGAGGAGGTTGTGCGGGGTGATGGCGGGGGTGTCGGGGCGTTCGGGGTCGCTGTGTTCGTGCAGCAGGCGGGCGAGGTCGCGTTGTTGTTTGCCGTAGCGGGAGACGAGTTCGTGACCGTGTTCGCGGTGGCGGTCGTCCGTCGCCCTGCCTGCGGCGCGGCGTTTGAGGTCGCGCAGCCAGCGGCTGTCCACGATGTCGTCGATGTAGTGTTCGCTGGCGGCGAGGTGGTAGTGCGTGAGGTCGGTGTATTCGCCGAGGCGCTGCATGGTGTCGCGTTCGGCAGCGGTCATGCGGGTCGGCGCAAAGACGGGTATCCAGCGCGGCAGCAGTTCGCGGGCGCGCGGACGGGTGTTGAGGATGTGCCAGAAGGCCTGGTTGTGCTGTTCGCGCGCGGCGTGGATGGCGGCGAAGCGGTCGTGCCAGAGGCGGCTTTGTTGTTGGTAGTGGGCGCGGTAGTGGTCGGCAAGGATGGGCGGCAGGGTTTTCAGGCCGTCGCCGTCGAGGAGGTCGTCCAGCGGCGGCGGGTTGTCGCTTTGCCAGGCGGTGAGCCAGTCGGGGCGCTGGTTGAGGTAGGCGGTGTAGAGGTTGGCGAGTTGGCCGCTGTAGCTCCAGAGGCGGCGGGTCATGGCGGCGGTGAGGCGGGTTTCGTGCGGGTAGAGGGTGCGCAATAGTGCGTGCTGGCGGTGGTTGGGGTCGGCGAGGATGGTGTCGCCGTTTTGGTAAAGGTAGCTGAAGATGTCCCAGCGGATGGCGGTGTTGCTGAGCGGCGCCTGGCTGCCATATGGGCTGCCGGTGATGCGGCCGATGAGCATCCATTCGTAGTTATGCCAGAGGCGCAGGGTGATGCCGCTGGCGACGCCGTTCGTGCTGGCAAGGGTCTGGACGAGGATGTTGCCGACGGGCAGGGTCGGCACGATGAGCGGGGCGTCGCCGAGTGGGCCGCGGCGGCTGTGGTGGTTGTAGTCGGCGATGAAGTGGTCGCGCAGGGTGCGGTAGTCGGCGCTTTCGATGAGGCGGTACATGGCGGGGTTATTCGATGATGACGGGGTGATCGGGCAGTTCGTTGCCGTGCGGGTCGTCCGCCTTGCCGAAGTGTTGGCGCAGCAGCGCGGCGGCTTCTTTGACGAGGGTTTCGAGTGCGGCGGTTTCGTGGCCGGCCCTGAAGGCGCGCAGGGTGCGGGCGGCGAGGTCGTCCCAGACGTTTTGCGGGACAACGGCGCTGACGCCGCTATCGGCGAGGATGTGCAGTTTGCGTGCGGCAAGGTTGAGGTAGATGAGGACGCCGCTGCGGTCGGCGGTATTCCACAGGCCGAGGGTGGCGAAATGGCGTTCGGCACGGCTCTGCGCGGTGGTGTCGGCGAGCAGCGGGCGGCGTTCGATGACGAGGCGCAATTCACCACCGTGGCCGCGTTCGCCTTCCTGGACGGCGCGGGTGAGGGCGGCTATGGCGCGGTCGTCCAGCCAGCGGCTGTCGGCGGGGAAGAGGCGGTTTTTCAGGTTGTGGAGGAAGTTGAACATGGTGTTTTCCGGTGGTGAAAGCGGGGTTATGGGGGCGGTGCCGGAGTTATCCAGTATATATAGCCATCCACCGAAAGCCTCATACTGTGTTGCGTCGCCTCGCCGTACAACCGCGTACTGCCTTCGGCGACGCGCCTTGTCTGAAACTTTCGGTGGATGGCTATAAGCAGGCGGGGTGCTGCGTGGTGTGGGCGAGTTTTTTTTGTTATAACGGCGTCCCGCACGTTTTGTGTTTTTTCAACAGGGGTTCTTCATCATGCTCACTCTGCATTATTTCCCCGGCAGCTGCGCCTTCACCCCGCACGTGGCGCTGGAATGGTCCGGCCTGCCCTACCGCGTCCAGGCGGAATCCCGCGAAAGCATCAAAACCCCGGCGTATCTGAAGCTGAATCCGCTGGGGCAGGTGCCGCTTCTGGAAGATGGCGACTGGGCGCTGTCGCAAAATGTCGCCATCATTGATTACATCAACGATCTTGCGCCGCAGGCAGGGATTTTCACCCACGGTGACGCCAAACAGCGGGCGAAAGCGCGGCAATGGCTGGTGATTGCCAACGCCGAGCTGCACCGACAGTTTAGTTTCGTCTTCGGCCCGGCACGGTTCGTCGAAGGCGAGGCGGCGCAGCAGGCGCTGGCTGCGAAGGGACGCGAGGCGATTTTGCGCCTCTATGGTGTCATTGACGAGGCGCTTGCCGAGCAGAACTATCTTGCGGGCGAACTGTCCATCGCCGATGTTTACGTCTATATGACGCTGCGCTGGGCGAAAGGGCTGAAGCTGGATGTGTCCGCCTTTGCCCGTCTCGCCGCATATTTTGACCGCGTCGGCGCCAATCCGGGCGTGCTCACGGTATTGCAGCAGGAAAGCTGAACAGCAGCCTGACGAAAAAGCGTCCTCCGGGGCGCTTTTTTGATGGACTGCCTACGGCTCGCCAAATTTGCAATGCCCTGTGCCGGCGAAATATAGCCATCCACCGAAAGTTTCAGACAAGGCGCGTCGCCGAAGACAGTACGCAGTTGTACGGCGCGGGTTTCCCTAAAAAATGGCTCCGCCATTTTTTAGGGTGCCCGGTCAGGCGACGCAACACCGTATGAGGCTTTCGGTGGATGGCCATACGCGGCACAAGAGCCGTTTTTTGCCATGCGATCTCCCTCACAAAATCCGCTTTACACCCGCCAATGGCGGCGCTATAGTGTCTGCAAGGCATAACTGCGGGGCAGGCGTTCCCTACAGACCCCTTGACCCTAATTACATCTTGCCTTGGGTGTCAGACGCGGCCAGGTGAGCAAGCTCACGCAAGTGAGAAGCCCGAAGGTTTGTTGAGGCACCCACTTGAACCCTGCGGTTCAAGGGCATTAGGTTAAGCGGCTTTCGCGGTTATGCTGTTCTCCTTCTTCTGGCAAGGCTTTACGCCTTGCCTTTTTCGTTTCTGCGGCAAATGGCCGTATTTCAGGCGACGCTCATGGCGTCGCTTTTTTGTGCATTTTTATCAATGGCGACACAAGCGTTTAGCGAAATATAAAACCCAACATATTGCGCAGTTGTTCCGTCAGTCATACCATATCTTGCGTTTACTGCATGGCGGCGTGCTACCGCCGCCCATGCGGTTTCATCGTTTCAGGAGTGCTGATAATGCTGCGATTTGTCCATGAAGATGTGGTTTGGCAGGAAGTGCCGCACGAGGTATCGCTCGCCTACACCATTGCCGGTTGCCCGCTGCGTTGCCCCGGCTGCCACAGCACTTACACCTGGAACGCGCAACAGGGCACGGCGCTCTCGCCGGAATATTTGCAACAGCGCCTTGCCGACTACGCCGGGCTGTTGTCCTGCGTGCTGTTTTTCGGCGGTGAATGGCAGGAAGCGGCGCTGCTGGAATGTCTGCGTACGGCGCGGGCGGCGGGGCTGAAAACCTGCCTTTATACCGGGCTGGAAGAAGCGCCCGCCGCGCTGTTGCCGGAGCTGACTTTTGTGAAAACCGGCGCTTGGCGCCGCGAACGGGGCGGGCTGGATTGCCCCGACACTAACCAGCGCTTTATCCGCACCGCCGATGGCGCGGTGCTTAACCATTTATTCTGGAGATGATGAAATGCTACGCCTGACGACCGAACAAATTCAGCAAAAACTGGACTTTATGGATGACTACGTGCGCGCGCACAACGCCGCCGACGGCTCCAAACTCGACGCCAACGCCAACGTCACCCAAAAAAACATGGCGACGCTGGAAGCCGAGCTGATGAAAGACCTGATGATTCAGGTAAACCGCGCCCAGGTCAGCCGCAAAATCCGCGAGCTGTTTGGCGAAGCAACCGCCGCCGAATACGTCCGCCAAATCGAGGCGCACGAAATCTACGTCCACGATGAAACCAGCCTCAAGCCCTACTGCGTTTCCGTTTCGATGTATCCCTTCCTGCGCGACGGCATGACCAAGCTCGGCGGCGAATCCGGCGCACCGCAGCACCTCGCTTCCTTCTGCGGTTCGTTCGTCAATTTCGTCTTTGCCGTCAGCGCGCAATTTGCCGGGGCGGTTGCCACCGTCGAATTCCTCACCTACTTCGACTACTTCGCGCGCAAAGATTACGGCGACGACTACCTGCGCACCCACGAAAAAGACATCGCCAACCACCTGCAACACGTCGTCTATGCCATCAACCAGCCCGCGGCCGCGCGCGGCTACCAGAGCGCCTTTTGGAACATCTCCATCTACGACCAGCACTACTTCGAGGCGATGTTTGGCGACTTCGTCTTCCCCGATTTCACGCACCCGAACTGGCAAAGCGTCGCCGCGCTGCAAAACTACTTCCTCAAATGGTTCAACGCCGAACGCAAGCGCGCCATCCTCACCTTCCCGGTGGTTACCGTCGCCATGCTCACCGACAACAAACGCTGCAAGGACGCCGCCTTTGCCGAACACATCGCGGGCGAACTCGCCGCCGGCAACGCCTTCTTCATCTACCTCTCCGACAACCCCGACTCGCTCGCCTCCTGCTGCCGCCTGCGCAACGCCATCGAAGACCGCACCTTCTCCTACACCCTCGGCGCGGGCGGCGTCGCCACCGGCTCAATAAACGTCATCACCATCAATATGAACCGCCTGGTGCAAGACGGGCGCGACCTGCTGACCGAAGTCGAAAAAATCCACCGCTACCAGTACGCCTACCGCAAGCTGATGGAAGACTACCTCGCCGCCGGCATGCTCACCGTTTACGACGCGGGCTTCATCACCCTCGACAAGCAATACCTGACCATCGGCATCAACGGCATGGCGGAAGCCGCCGAATCACAAGGCATCACCGTCGGTAACAACCCGCAATATCTCGCTTTCGTCCAGGAAAAACTGAAAACCATCTACCACGCCAACCAGCGGGCGAGCGCCGCATACGGCGTGCGCTACAACACCGAATTCGTGCCGGCAGAAAACCTCGGCGTGAAAAACGCCAGCTGGGACAAACGCGACGGCTACCAAGTGCCGCGCGACTGCTACAACTCCTACTTCTACCTCGTCGAAGACGACCACCGCACCAACGCCCTCGACAAATTCATCCTGCACGGACGCGAACTCATCGACTGGCTGGACGGCGGCTCGGCGCTGCATTTGAACCTCGATGAAGCGCTCAGCCAGGAAGGCTACCGCAAACTGCTGGACATCGCCGCGCACACCGGCTGCAACTACTTCTGCATCAACGTGCGCATCACCATCTGCAACGAATGCAACCACATCGACAAACGCACCCTGACTGCGTGCAGCGCCTGCGGCTCGCACAACATTGACTACGGCACGCGCGTCATCGGCTACCTGAAGCGCGTCTCCGCCTTCAGCGCCGGACGCCGCGCCGAACACGCGCTGCGCCACTACCACCGCGAACGTGCCGAAGCCGAAAAAGAGGCCGCCGCATAGAAAGAAGCGGGTGATATAGCAATCCTCACAAAGCCCGGTACGACGTTGCGCTGCCTGACCGGGCACTCTAAAAAAATGGCGCAGCCATTTTTTTAGAGAAACTCGCGCCGTACAAAGGCGTACTGTCTTCAAATGCCGGAGCCGGTTGCGGTAGCGCCCCGCGACCATTCTGAACCGCTTATGGCGTGTTCATTGCCAATACATTGCGAAGCGATCTGACGGTTATACCGCTTTTCCTCCTTGTCCAGCGGCTGCGTTTGCTGGATTTCGTCGGTATTTCACTGCTTCGGTGATATTTTTTGATGCCCTGATAACCACTGTCCGCCAACACTTTCAGCGCGCGTGCCAATAGGCAGGCGCGATTGCCTGAACAGCTGAAAAACATGATGACAACTTCCTGTTGCCGCATAAACACACAGCACCTTGCCGCTCTTTTGGCTCACCACAACCTGCATTTTTAATGTGTGTCGCTTCTTTTTGCCGGAATAACAGCGTTTTTGCTTTTTTTGGGACGCTCAACCATGATTTCTGTCGCATCAATCATCACTACTTCCGTTTCTTCCAATGACTGCAATAGTGCTTTCTTGCCCGGCAGGGCAAACTGCGGATGGCGTACCAATACTTCTTCTACCTGCCTGATAATCTTGCATACATTGCTTTCTGTTGTGCCAAATTCGGCGGCAATATGAAACTGCGTGCGGTATTCCCGGTAATAAGTCATGGTAATCAATAACTTATCTTCGAGACTGATGTGTGCCTCCCTGCCGCCGCGTCTATGCTTTTTCTGATAATCCTCCTGCAAGGCCAAGAGCATTGCAGCAAAGGTTTCGGGTTTGACACCGCAAAACCGGCGAAAGTCTTCAGGTGGCAGCATTTTGAGTTCTTCGTATTTCATTTCCTAAAAAGTCAATGTGATGTCATGAATAATTATCCGATTTTCCTGGTTTGGAAAGAAGTCTACTCAATAAAAGCCTGCTCCACCGCCTGTAGCAAATGAACCGCCCCACACATCGGAGGGCGGATGGATTGGATCAGGCAGCTTTGTCTAATCCGTCTTTTTGGCG
>NZ_DBHKZK010000007.1:0-33469 GCF_057314735.1 Cardiobacterium sp. | reverse complement strand
CCCCCGCTGCGGGCTTCGCCCTGCGAGGGAGGGGGAATTCTTGGGCTGTTTCTGTTTTATTCCACTATAAATGGGCAGGCGATTTGGGGGCTATTCGCTCACGAGGTATGCGGGCAAACCCCACCCCAACCCTCCCCCGCAGGGGGAGGGGGTATATCGGCGGGGTGTCGGGCATGGGTTTCTCGCCTGACGTCGGTGCTGTGTCCTTAGAGCCTGTTCAAAATCTTGGGAATCGCATTTTTCCGTATGCTTGTGTATGGAACTGAAAACTGGAAAAGCAGCCGATATGCCCTCTCCCAGTGGGGACTGGGACAGCTCGCGCAGCAAGATAGGGCTGGGGTGAGGGTAGTAAACGATTGAAAAGGCAGAATTTCGGTTTGTCAATAATATCGCTCCCCCACCCCGACCCTCCCCCGCTGCGGGCGCTGCGCGCCCTGCAAGGGAGGGGGAAATTCGGCGTAGCAATTCAAATTTATGTGGATAACCGGGAGTTTGAACAGGCTCTTATCTTATGGTTTTATGATGGGGCAAGCCCCACCCTACGCATTTTTTACATACACCTGAGTACTCGATGTGTATGTAAATGGGATGTCCTGCCCTGCCCCGCCGCTTTATTGCGGGCGGAATTTGATCAGGGTGCCGTCGCTCAGTTGCCAGAGGATGCTGTCGCGCAGGACGACCGCCGGGGTGTCGGCGCTGGTCGAGGCGATTTTTTGTTGGCCGATGAGCTCACCGCTCGCGCCGTCGAGCCAGTGCAGCCAGCCTTCGTAATCGAGTACGCCGAGGCGGCCATCAGCGAGGGCAAACGGCGGCGAGAGGCGGCGGCCTTCGAGGCGGTCGTTTTGCCAGCGGATTTTGCCGTCCTGCGGGTTGAGGGCGACGAGGTGGTCGGTGTCGGTGACGAGGTAGAGGCCGGCACGGTTGATGGCGATGTCTTTTTGGGTGGAGGTTTGTTCTTGTTGCCACAGCGGCTGTCCCTGTTGCAGGTCCACGGCGAAGATCATCGACTGGTAGGCGGCGCCGTAGAGGATGCCGTTGGCGACGATGGGGGTGCTGTCCATGTCCACCAGGCGGGCGACGGGGTTGCTGCCGCTGCTGTTGGCAACGCGCTGTTCGATGACGGGCAGGCCGTTTTTTTGGTCGAGGACGACGAAGTAGCCGTTATCGGTGGTGATGATGACGACGCCGCCGCCAACGACGGGTTCGGCGTTGCCGCGCACGCTGAGGACGGGTTCGTTGATGTGGTAGCGCCACAGTTCGCTGCCGTTGTCGGCGTCAAAGGCGGTGAGAGTGCCGTCGGTGCTGCGCGCGTAAACTCTGTCGTCGGCGGTGACGGGCGCGGCGAGCATCAGCCCGGAGAGGGGGGCGCGCCAGCGGGTTTCGCCGTCTTCGCTGGAGAGGGCGAGCAGGTCGCCGTTGTAGGTGCCGAGGTAAACGTTGTTGCGGTTGACGGCGACGCCGCCGCTGATGTCGTTGCCGAGTTTTTCCCGCCACAGTTGTGCGCCGCTTTCGCCCTCAAAGGCGTAGAGGCGACCATCGGCGGAGACGGCATAGACGCGGCCGCCGTCGTAGGCGGGTTTGAGGGCGAGGCCTTTGTCCGCACCGCCGTCGCCGAGGTTGTGTTTCCACTGGATGACGGTGGCGACGCGACCGCTGCTGGGCGGCAGCGGTTTGGGCGCGGGGCGGTTGTCTTTGCCGAGGAAGAAGTCGGAGGTGGAGGAGCAGGAGGCGAGGGTCAGCGCGGCGGTGCCAAGCTGGATGAGGCGGCGGCGTTGCATTTCAGGGTTCCTGTACGGCGAGGCGGGCTTGCAGCGCGTTGATTTCGGCGGCGGTCGTGGTGGACGGGGCAAGCTCCTGGCTGCGTTGCAGGGCTTGCAGGGCTTCGGGCAGTTTGTTTTGTTTTTCGAGGATGATGCCTTGCAGGGCGGCGGCCTGGGCGGCGTAGGCGCTGTCTTTCAGGCCGCCAACGGTTTGTAGTGCGGCGTCGTATTCGTTGCTGTCGATTTGGTATTGCGCCTGTTGCCACAGGGCGCTTTGTGCGACGAGTTTGTCCGGGCTGGCGGCGGCAAGTTTGAGTGCGGTCAGCGCTTCTTCTTTTTGTCCGGCTTTTTGGTAGGCGGCGGCCATGTTGAGTGAGGCCAGCGCGCTGATGTCGCCTCCGGCTTTCAGCAGGCTGTCGTAGGGGGCGGCGGCGGCCTTGAGGTCGTTTTTTTCCAGCGCTTGCAGCAGGGTGTCCAGTTGGGTCGATTCGTTGGCGCTCTGGGCTTCCTGGCTGCTCTGCCAGTAGCGGTAGCCGCCGATGGCGCCGAGGCCAAGGATGAGGCCGATGATGATGGTGAGGCCGTATTGTTGTAGCCATTCGCGGATGAGTTCGACGGTTTCTTCGTCGGTGCGGTCGGTCGAGGGGATCATGCGGTTTCCTGGGTGCGGGGTTGGAGGTGGGCGGGCAGCCCGGCAAAGGGCAGGCTTTGTTGGCTGCCGTCGCGCAGGTTTTTCAGGCTGGCGTGTTGTTGTGCCGCTTCGTCGTCGCCGATGATGAGGGCGTAGTGCGCGCCTTCCTGGTCGGCTTTGCGCAGCTGGTTTTTCAGCGCCTGTACTTGTGTCTGGACGACGACGCTGATGCCCGCGTCGCGCAGGGTTTGTACCAGCGGCAGCAGGGTGGTGAAGTGTTTGTCATCGGTGGCGATGGCATAGACGGCGGGCGGGTTGTCGCGAAAGGTGTCGCGGGTTTGTGCGAGCAGGAGGATGCGCTCGATGCCGAAGGCGAAACCGGCGGCGGGAGTGGCCTTGCCGCCCAGTTGTTCGACCAGACCGTCGTAGCGGCCGCCGGCGGCGACGGTGCCTTGTGCGCCGAGGGCGTCGGTCGTCCATTCAAAGACGGTGTGGCAGTAGTAGTCGAGGCCGCGGACGAGGCGCGGGTTACGCTGCCAGGCGATGCCGAGCGCGTCCAGCAGGGCGGTGAGGCGGGCGAAGTGGGCGCGACTGGTGTCGCCGAGGTAGTCGTCCAGTACCGGCGCACCGTCAAGCAAGGTTTGTACGCCCGCGTTTTTGCTGTCGAGGATGCGCAGCGGGTTGGTGGTGAGGCGGCGGCGGCTGTCGTCGTCCAGCGCGTCTTCGTGGTTTTGCAGGTAGGCGACCAGTGCCTGCTGGAAGGCGTGGCGTTCGTCGGCGAGGCCGATGGTGTTCAGCTCCAGCGTCAGCAGGTCAAGTACGCCGAGGCGGCGGAAGAGGTCGGCGCAGATGGTGATGAGTTCGGCGTCAAGCGCAGCGTCCGCCATGCCGAAGGCTTCGACGCTCACTTGCGAGAATTGGCGGCTGCGTCCTTTTTGCGGGCGTTCGTAGCGGAACATCGGCCCTTCGGCGTAAACACGCTGCGGCTGTTGCAGTTTGCCGTGCTGGATCATCGCCCGCACCACGCCTGCGGTCGCTTCGGGGCGCAGGGTGATGCTTTCGTCGTTGCGGTCGTTGAAGGTGTACATTTCTTTGCTGACGACGTCGGTTTCTTCGCCGACAGCGCGTTTGAACAGGCCGGTTTGTTCGAGCAGCGGCAGTTGCAGCGGGCGGTAGCCGTAGCGGGCAAGGACGGCGTGGATGCGGTCGTGCAGTTGTTGCAGGTGGCCGGATTCGGGCGGGAAGATGTCGTTCATCCCGCGCAGGGACTGGATTTGTGTTTTAGCCATTGGGGACATCTACGGTGAAGCGGCGGCTGGAGTTTTTCTGGCGGTAGTTGTCAAGCGGCTGTTCCTGACCGTTGATGAGCATGACCACGCCATCGGGGCGACCGAGGTTGAATTTGTACGGGGCGCCGTCGGCGGGCAGTTCGATTTTTTCGCCGGCCTTGACGAGTTTTGACAGCACTTTTTTGCGGCCATTGTCGTAGATTTCGATCCAGCTTTCGGCGGAGAAGGACAGCTGGATGCCGCGTGTACTGCTGGCTGCCGGGCTGTCGCTGGCCGGGGTTTCGGCGGGCGCTTCGTTGTTGTTGTCGGCGCTGGCCGAGTCGTTGGAGACTGGCGGGGTCAGGCCGGGGATGTTTTGTGCGCTTTCCGGCGAGAGTGGCGTGCCTTCGGGCGAGAGCGGGGTGCCGCCCACCTCAAGCACGATTTCGTTGCCGGGGTTGTTGTTGCTGCCGCCCGTGTCCGCCGGGGCGGTCATTTCTCCGGCGGGCGGGGTGTTAAAGGCGCCGTTGATTTGTTTCATCAGCCAGGAGTTGTTGTCAAAGAGCTGATAGAGCAGCACGCCGCCAATGATGACCACCGGGATGAGCAACAGCCAGGAGCCGAGGTAGCTGCGGCGGTAGGCACGCGGCTGGCTTTCGACGTTGGCGGCGGTCAGGCGCAGTTCCGGCGCGGGTTCGCTTTTGATTTTGTTAAAGGCCTGGCTGACGGCGGCTTCGTTCAGGCCGAGGAAGCGGGCGTAGAGGCCGAGGTAGCCACGGGTGAAGACCGGTGCGCCGATTTCGGCGAAGCGGTTTTGTTCGAGTTTTTCGATGATTTCCTGGCTGAGGTTGGACTGCATCGCGGCTGTTGCGATGGAGAGTTCCCGCTTCATCCGTGCCGCCGAGAGGACGGCGCCGATGTCCAGTGCGCCGGTGGTGTTGGTTTTTTCGCTCATGGTCAGATTCCCAGCGATTTTGCCTCAGGTGTGCTCTTGTAGTTGCCGCGCATGACGCGAACCAGTTCTTCTTCCATGCGGGTGTCGCCACTCTTGCGTGCCGCTTCGATGCCGAGTTTGACGCTTTCCGGGCTGTAGCCGACGTAGGTGTGCACCACGCGCAGGTAACGCAGCGCACCGGCGTAGTCGCCTTTTTGCAGGGCGATTTGTGCCAGTGGCAAGAGGGCGCCTTCGGCCTGCGGGTTGGCGGCAATCGCCTGTTTGTAGGCGTTCTCCGCCGCACCGCTTTGGCCACGGCGCTCCATGCAGTTACCTTCGGCGATGCTGGCGGCGGTTTTGAATTCGGCGTTGCGCCCGCGCATTTGTCCAAGCAGTGCCTGCATTTCGCTGTCGCGGTCGAATTTGCAGAGGAAGGTGGCGTAGTTGGTGTAGCCGAGCAGGTATTCGGGGTGGCTGTGGATGAGTTTTTGGTAGATTTGGTTGCCGGAGGCAATGTCGCGTTTTTCTTCGTAGAGGACGGCGAGGATGTTCCAGGCTTCCGGCGGGCGCGAGTCAATTTCGATGGCGCGTTGCAGTTTGGGTTCGGCCAGATCGTAACGCCCCATTTGCAGGTATTGCGCCCCCAGCTCGACGTAGTCCTTGTAGGCCTGGCCGTAGTCGGCTTTTTTCTTGGTCACGGTGGGGATGATTTCGTCATCGTTGTTTTTTTTGCCGAAGCCGAGCGTTTCGCAGCCGCTGAGCAGCATCGCCGCCGCAAGTGCCGCAAGCAGGGGTATGTTTCTGGTTTTCATGCGGTTTCTACCTCTTGTCTGGTTTGTCTGTATCGGCGCAGGCGGTCATTGACCTGCCCCACGAGCTGCCCGCAGGCAGCGTCTATGTCTTCTCCGCGCGTTTTGCGGATGGTGGCCACGTAACCGTTTTCGGTCAGGTAGCGCTGGAATGCGAGGATGTCGCTGCGCCTTGAGCATTCAAAGCGGCTGCCGGGAAAGGTGTTGAACGGGATCAGGTTGATTTTGCCGGGGATGCCGCGCAGCAGTTCGACCAGTTGTCGCGCGTGTTCGGGGGTGTCATTGACGCCGCGCAGCATGACGTATTCCCAGGTGACGCCGCCGTGCTGGCCGTTGTGCTGCACATATTGGTGGCAGGCATCAAGCAGCGCGGCGAGGCCGTAGCGGGCATTGACCGGCACTATCTGGTTGCGCAGTTCGTCGTTCGGCGCGTGCAGCGAGACGGCAAGGCTTAAATCGGTGACTTCGCGCAGGGCGTGGATGGCGGGAACGATGCCGGAGGTGCTGAGCGTGACCCGCCGTTTGGAGAGGCCAAAGCCGTAGTCGTCCATCATCAGCCGGGTGGCGGGCAGGACGTTGTTGAAATTCACCAGCGGCTCGCCCATGCCCATCAGCACGACATTGGTGACGACACGGTTGTTGCCGTGGCGGTCGCAGTTGAGCAATTCCTTGGCGAGCCAGACCTGGACGATAATTTCGCCGGTGGTGAGGTTGCGGTTAAAGCCCGCGTGGCCGGTGGAGCAGAAGGGGCAGGCCATCGCGCAGCCCGCCTGCGAAGAAATGCAAAGGGTGCCGCGATCGTCTTCCGGGATGAAAACGGCTTCGATGCTGTTGCCGCAGTCGTAGCGGAAAACCCATTTGCGCGTGCCATCGCTCGCGGTTTTGTCGGTGACCACGGTGGGAAAGCGCAGTTCGGCGATGGTTTTCAGTTTTTCGCGCAGCGGTTTGCTGAGGTCGGTCATCGCATCGAAATCAATGACACGCTCGTGATAAATCCATTTGAGCAACTGTCTGGCGCGGAAAGGTTTTTCGCCGTTGTCAATGAACCACGCGGTCATCGCCTCGCGGTCAAGGTCAAACAGGTTGATTTTCTCTGCCATCAGCGGCACAACTCGCGTTCAGCGAAGAAAAAGGCAATTTCGCGCGCGGCGTTTTCCGCGCTGTCCGAGCCGTGGACGGCGTTGCGCCCCTTGTCTTCAGCAAAATCGGCGCGCAGCGTGCCGGGCGCGGCTTCTTTCGGGTCGGTTGCCCCCATCAGCGTGCGGTAGCGGGCGACGGCATCCTCGCCGCGCAAGACCTGCACCATCACCGCGCCGGAGGTCATGAAATCCACCAGTTCGGCAAAAAAAGGACGTTCGCGGTGAACGTCGTAGAAGCGGGCGGCATCGTCGCGGGACAGCCGCAGCATTTTCGCGGCGACGATTTCCAGGCCGTTTTGTTCGAGGCGGGTGAGAATCGCGCCGGTATGGTGGTTTTGCACGGCATCGGGTTTGATGATGGAGAGCGTCATTTGCGCGGGCATGAATACTCCGTGAAGATTGTGTGAGCTTAAAAACGGGCGGTATGGTAGCACATCGGGCGACGTTTGAGATTTTTGCGATTATTGGTATTGGGATTGCAGGGCGGCGAGGCGTTCCGGCGTGCCGATGTCCTGCCAGACGCCGCCGTGGACTTCGCCGCTGAGTTCACCGCGTGGCAGGTGGGCGCGCAGAATGGGGGCGAGCGGGCGAAAGCCGGGAGCGACACCCGCAAACAGGCGCGGATGCAGCACGGAAATGCCGGTGAAGGTCAGCGTTTCCCCGGCAATCAGCATATTGCCCGCGAGCGAAAAATCGCCGCGCGCCTTCCACGCCGGGGTTTCGACCAAAAGCAAATGGGCGAGGCTCTCCGTCGGGCGGTTTTCGCGGAAACGGCGCAGGTCGGCGTCGCACCAAATGTCGGCATTGACGACGAGAAACGGCGCGTCGCCCAAAAGCGGCAACGCCTGGATGATGCCTCCGGCGGTTTCCAGCCCTTCCTCCGGTTCGCGTGAATAGTGGATGCGCAGGCCGTAGCCGCTGCCGTCGCCGAGGGCAGCGGCAATCATCGTGCCGCGATAGCCGAGGTTGATAACGACATCAATGAACCCAGCGCGGGCGAGACGGCGCAGTTGCCAGCCGATGAGGCTGTCATCGCCGACGCGCAGCAGCGGTTTGGGACGGTCGGCGGTCAGCGCGCCCATGCGTTTGCCGCGTCCGGCGGCGAGAATCATGGCTTTCATGGCTTTTTTGGAAATTATTGCTGGTTTAACAATGAATTGTAAATTCGCCGTAAATGGCAAATGCGCGGGCGGTTACGCTTCGCTAACCGCCCCTACTGCCTTGCGTAATAGCAGTGCGGCTTGCGTCAACACTACCGTCAGCGGCGCGTAGTCCGTCAGGGCGGATGCTTCATCGCAGGCGTGGGTGAGGACGCGCGGCAGGTCGGCGAGATAGCCGGTTTTGCCATCGCGTTGGGCAAGGCGGACGAACAGTCCCAGCACTTTCAGGTGGCGTTGCAGCGACACCGCGTCGCAGGTGCGCGCCCAGTCTTGCGCGCTAATCGCCGGGTAATGGCGGGCGCGGAAGGCTTCTTCCCAACGGCGCACGTCGGCGGGCGGGTAGCGTAGGTAGCAGTCGCGGGTAATGGAGACGAGGTCGTAGGCGGGGTGCCCCCACAGCGCGTCCTGGTAGTCAAGGATGCCGATGCTGCCATCGGCGCGGCGCATCAGGTTGCGGCAGTGGTAGTCGCGGTGGACGCAGACGGCGTTGTCGTGTACTTCTGCCGCCAGCCGTGTTTCCAGCGCTTGTAACGGCGCGCTGTCGGCGGTGATGCCGAGCCACGGCAGGAACCATTCGCGCATGAGCGACACCTCTGTTTGCAGGCGGTCGAGTGCATAGGGCGGGATGGTGTCGCGCAGGTTGGCGGTCGCCTGTTGCCAGTCGCCGAGGAGCGCCAATGCCTGCGTCATCGCTGCTTCTGGCGCATCGGCCAGGTCGTGCCAGAGCCAACGGTCGCCGTAGTCTTCTAACAAGAGAAAACCTTGCGCGGGGTCGGCGGCGTGGATTTGCGGCACGGGCAGATGGCAGGCGCGAAATTCATCGCTGCGTTGCTGAAACAGTGCAACGCCGCCCAGCTCCGGCGGCGCGTCCATCAGGATGTATGTGCGCCCGCCGTGTTGTGCGCGGTAGTAGCGGCGGTAGCTGGCATCGCCGCCGAGCGCGGTGAGTATTACCCCCGCCCCCAATGCAGAAACCGCGAAAGCGCGGCGGGCACTTTCGCGGTTTTCGCTCTGTTTTTGCATCAGGCGGCGGGTTTGCTTTCTTCTGCCGCTTTGTCGGCGGGTTCCGCGTCTGCCGCAGGCTTGGCGTCTGCTTCGGGTTTGGTGGCGAGTGTGTTCAGTTCGTCAAAGAGGCGCGGGTAGTCTTCGCTGGATTTGGGGACGTATTTGCCATCGACGACGAAGCCCGGCACGCCGTCCAGTTTGGACGCTTCAAACAGGTTCTTGGCGCGGTTGACTTTTTCTTTCACCGCCAGCGAATCCCAGGCTTTTTCTGCATCGGCTTCGCTCACGCCGTTTTCGGCGAGGAATTTCACGGCTTCTTTTTTGTCGAAGATGATGCCGAGTTTGCGGTCTTTGTGCACGGCGTCAAAGATTTTGGCGTCCATCGCTTTTTCGTCCATGCCCAGTTGGCGCACGGTGTAGTAAAGCTGCGCGCCGCCTGCCCATTGGCCGGTGACTGCCGGGATGCGGGTGAATTTCAGCGCCGGATTGATGCCGTTTGCCAGCCATTTTTGCAGCTCCGGCTCCATGTGGTAGCAGTGCGGGCAGCCGTACCAGAAAAATTCGACGATTTCGCCCGGCTGGATGTCGGCGATAGCGACCGGCAGTACGTTGTAATCGGCGCCTTCGCGGTATTTCACCGGCTGCGCCTGGGCAGCGGTGGCAAGGGCGGCGGCGAGCGCCAACGCGGTCAGGGTGTGTTTCAACATGGGTAACTCCATTTGTTGTGGGGGTAAAAGAGGCGCGCATTATAGCGGCTCGCCTTGGCGCGGCAGCGGGTTATCCGAACGGTAATACCGCGTGCTAAGATGCCCGCCGTTTTTCCACCGGAACCCGCCATGCACCTGCCCCCGCAAACCTATCCGCTCACCCGCAAACGCCGCAACCGCAAGGACGATTTCTCCCGCCGCCTGATGCGCGAAACCACCCTCACCACCGCCGACCTCATCCTGCCCGTTTTCATCTGCGAGGGCGAAGGCAGGCGCGAAGCGGTGCCGTCGATGCCGGGCGTGTACCGCCTTTCCATCGACCAGTTATTAGCGGAATGCGCGGAGCTGGTCGCGCTCGGCATTCCGGCGATTGCGCCGTTTCCTGTCATCAGCCAGGAATACAAAAGCGAAGACGCTGCCGCCGCCTACGACCCGGACGGTCTCATCCCGCGCGCGGTGCGCGCTGTCAAGGCCGCCTTCCCCGCCCTCGGCATCATGACCGACGTCGCGCTTGACCCCTACACCATCCACGGTCAGGACGGCATCACCGACAAAAACGGCTACATATTGAACGACACCACCGTCGCTACCCTCATCAAACAGGCGCTGTGCCACGCGGACGCGGGCGTGGACATGGTCGCGCCGTCGGACATGATGGACGGCCGCATCGGCGCCATTCGCGCGGCGCTGGAAGCGAACGGTCACGAAAACGTGCGCATCATGGCGTATTCGGCCAAATACGCCAGCGCCTACTACGGCCCGTTCCGCGACGCGGTCGGCTCCGCCGCCAACCTCGGCAAGGCGGACAAACGCAACTACCAGATGGACCCGGCAAACAGCAACGAAGCGCTGCACGAAATCGCGCTCGACATCAGCGAAGGCGCGGATTTCGTCATGGTCAAACCGGGAATGCCCTACCTCGACGTGCTGCGCCGCGCCAAAGAGCAGTTCGCCTTCCCGCTCGCCGTCTATCAGGTCAGCGGCGAATACGCGATGCTTTGCGCCGCCTTTGAAAAAGGCTGGCTCGACCGCGAAGCCATCATCATGGAAACCCTGCTCGGTTTCAAACGCGCCGGCGCGGACATCATCATCACCTACTTCGCCAAGGAAGCAGCGGGGATGCTGGGCGCTGTTCATAATTGGCCATAACATGATGATTTCATTAGCAGGTTTGGTTAAGGCCTGTTTACCATTCAGCCGTAAACACGCCCAAGCCAATGCGGTTGCGTGGCGACGATTTTGCGAGCTACATCATTAGTTTGTAGGGTGTGTGCCGCAGGCACGCACGCGTTTGCCGATGTCAAATGTCCGCGTGCGTGTCGGCTACGCCGCCACACACCCTACGCACGGAACCCGCCCGCTGCGGGTTTTGCCCTGCGGAGGAGGGAAGCCTAAATTGCAAACAGCGCCTAGCGCGCGGATGAGCGCATCAAAAGCCCCTCGCATGAGGGGCTTTTTTCAGGATGACACGACGGTTCTTGTGATGAAATCCGGGTATTTCGCCGCGACCTCGTCCATAAATTCATGCGCCTGGTGCATGATGTTCCTCAGCGGTTCGCCAACCGCCTGGGTAAATCCCTGAACCTTGAGCGCTTCCAGCGATTGCCGGTATTGCGTAAACAACCCGTTGCAACGCTCGCGCAAGGTCTTGTCGGGAATGCGCGGGCAGCCGTCTTTTTCCAGCATCTGCTGCACGTCGCGGGCGAGCGGCTCGCGCAGATTGTCGGGGATAAAGCCGCCGTAGCGCTTCAATTCGATGATATGGCGCAACATTTCATGCTCGCTGTTGCGGTAGCGGTTAAAACTTCTGACGTAAGTCTTCACTGACGCCCGGAGCTCTGCCTGGCGATTGCTGTCGTACTGCTGCCAACCCAGTATGCCGCCTGCAACAATCAGGACGCCTAACAAAATAGTCTTTCCCATCAGACACTCTCCGCCAGGCATTGCAGCAGCAGCGCGCTCGATGCCGCGCCGGGGTCTTTGTGTCCGGCGCTGCGCTCGCCGAGGTAGCTGGCGCGCCCTTTTTTCGCCACCAGCGGGATGGTCGCCTCTGCCTGCGCCTGCGCGGTTTGTGCCGCCGCTTGCAGCGCCGCTTGCAAATCCGTGCCGCCCGCTGCCGCCTGTTTGAGTGCTTCGGACACCGGCAGCCAGACGTCCACCATCGTTTTGTCGCCCGCGACGGCGTGTCCGCGTGCGGCAATGCCCGCCGCACCATCGGCGATGGCTTGCGCCAGCGTCGACAAATCGGCTTCGTTTTTGCCGTTGAGTGCGGTTGCCGCCTTGATGAAGAAGGTGCCGTAGAGCGGGCCACTGGCGCCGCCGACGGTGGAAAGCAGCGTCATGCCGACGGTTTTGCTGAGGCTACCCAAATCCTTGCCCGCCTCCGTCGCCAGTTTTTCTTTTGCCTTGGCGAAGCCGCGCTGCATATTGAGGCCGTGGTCGCCGTCGCCGATGACGGTATCAAGCGCGGTCAGCGCGTCCTGCGCGGCGGTGAGCGCGTCGGCGCAGCGGTCTATCCAGTGGATATATTGGCTGTTGCTGAAGCTCATGCGCGCCCTCCGTTGGTCCAGCCCGGCGTGCGCACCGGCGCGTCAAAGAGTTCAAGCGTGGCGTCGTCCGCCTTGAGCAGGGTGATGGACAGCCCCTGCATATCGAGCGAGGTGCAGAAGTTGCCGACCAGGCTGCGCGCGATGCTGAGGCCGAAGTCGGCGCAGCAGCGGGCGAGCGCATGATAGACGCCGTAGCATTCGGAGAGCGGCACGCTGCCGAGATTATTGACCAGCGCGATGACACGGTCGCCTTTGGCAAGCGGTTGTTTTTCCTGTTGGACTTCGTCCCAACTGGCGCTGGCTGCATTCCACAGGCGCAGGGTGCGGTGATAGCTGCCGTTGTCGATGAGGGTGGCGAACATTTGCGCGACGGTATCGTCCAACCCTTTGAAAGTACGGCGTTCGATGCCCGGCTCGCCGTGGATGCCAACGCCAAATTCCATTTCGTTTTCGGCGAGGGTGAAGGACGGCTTGCCTGCCGCTGGCACGGTGCAGGCGCCGAGGGCGACGCCGATGCTGTGGCATTGGTCGTTGAGACGGCGGCCAAGCGCGGCGAGCGAGGCGAGGTCATCGCCGCGCCGGGCGGCGGCACCGAGCAGTTTTTCCAGCAGCACCGTCCCGGCGACGCCACGGCGGCCTGCGGTGTAGAGGCTGTCTTTCACTGCAACATCATCGTCGGTGAGGACGAAGGCGATTTCCGTCCCCATGTCGTGCAGCAGTTCGGCGGCGGTTTCAAAATTGAGAACATCGCCGGTGTAGTTTTTCACGAGCAGCAGCACGCCCTTGCCACCATCGACCGCCTGCGCGCAGGCGACGACCTGATCCGGCGTCGGCGAGGTGAAGATTTCGCCCGGCACCGCACCATCAAGCATCCCGTCGCCGACAAAGCCGCTGTGCATCGGTTCGTGGCCGCTGCCACCGCCGGAAATCAGCGCAACTTTGCCTGCCAGCGGCGCGTCGCTGCGGCTGATGAAGACCGGGTCGCGGTGCAGGCGCAATTCCGGATGCGCTTCGACGAAGCCCTGCAACTGTTCGTCCAAAATGGTGTCCACCTGGTTGATGAGCTTTTTCACAATATTCTCCCGTTTGCAAAAGCTAGATTCACAGATTTGAACATATTATACCTTTAATTTAACGCGCACACGCGCCGCCATCGCGCCGTTTTGCATCCCGCATTTTCTGCCGTGATAATGCCCACTCCATCAACCACTACCGGCAACCTATGAGCGTCAACAAATACAGCAAACACATCACCCAGGACGATACCCAGCCCGCCGCCCAGGCGATGCTGCACGCCATCGGCCTCTCTGACGACGACCTGCGCAAGCCCATCGTCGGCATCGCCAGCACCGGCTACGAAGGCAACCCCTGCAATATGCACTTAAACGACCTCGCCCGCGAAATCAAAAGCGGCGTGCAGGAAACCGACAGCGTCGGCCTGATTTTCAACACCATCGGCGTCAGCGACGGCATCTCGATGGGGACGCAGGGAATGCGTTACTCGCTGGTCTCGCGCGACGTCATCGCCGATTCCATCGAAACCTTCATGCAGGCAATGTGTTACGACGCGCTCGTCACCGTCGTCGGCTGCGACAAGAATATGCCCGGCGCGCTGATGGCGCAGTTGCGACTGAACCGCCCCTCCATCCTCGTCTATGGCGGCACCATCGCCGCCGGGTATCACAACGGCAAAAAGCTCGACGTCGTCTCCGCCTTTGAGGCGTGGGGGCAGAAGGTCGCGGGGACGATAGACGAAGCCGAATACCGCGACGTCATCCATTGCGCCTGCCCCGGTGAGGGTGCCTGCGGCGGGATGTACACCGCCAACACCATGGCGTCCGCGATTGAGGCGCTCGGCATGGCGCTGCCCTACAATTCCTCCAATCCCGCCGCCGGGGCGGAAAAACGGCGCGAATGCCTGCAAGTGGGCAAGGCGCTGCGCTACCTGATGGACAACGACATCCGCCCGCGCGACATCGTCACCCGCAAGGCGGTGGAAAACGCCTTCCGCCTCGCCATCATCCTCGGCGGCTCCACCAACGCCGTGCTGCATTTCCTCGCCATCACCCGCGCCGCCGGTATTCCCTTCACCATCGACGAACTCGCCGCCTTGAGCGAAAGCACGCCGATGCTGGCCGACATGAAACCGAGTGGCCGCTACGTCATGGAAGACGTACACAAAATCGGTGGCGTCCCGGCGGTGATGAAATACCTGCTGGAGCGCGGCATCCTGCACGGCGACTGCATGACCGTCACCGGCAAGACCGTCGCCGAAAACCTGAAAGACGTCCCCGGCCTGCCCACCGGGCAGGACATCATCCAGCCGCTGGAACGCCCGATCAAGGCGACCGGACACATCCGCATCCTCTACGGCAACCTCGCCACAGAAGGGGCGGTGGCGAAAATCACCGGCAAGGAAGGTCTTTCCTTCACCGGTCGCGCCAAAGTCTATGAAGGCGAATTTCTCGCCAACGAAGGCATCGCGCGCGGCGAAGTCACCGCAGGCACGGTGGTCGTCATCCGCTACGAAGGGCCGAAAGGCGGCCCTGGTATGCCGGAAATGCTCAAGCCGACGTCTGCCATCATGGGCGCGGGGCTGGGCAAAAGCGTGGCGCTGATAACCGATGGCCGCTTCTCCGGCGGCTCGCACGGCTTCGTCGTCGGCCACGTCGCGCCGGAAGCGCAGGAAGGCGGCAACATCGCCCTCGTCGAAGACGGCGACCTCATCACCATCGACGCGGTGAAAAACACCATTGACGTCCATCTCTCCGACGAAGAACTCGCCGCCCGCCGCGCCCGCTGGGTACAACCGCCGCTGAAAGCCAGTGCGCGCCAGGGCGTGCATTACAAATACGCGCGCACCGTCAGCTCCGCCTCAAAGGGCTGCGTGACCGATGAGTTTTGACGTGCCACCCGAACGAGAAAGCCCGCAGGAATGCGGGCTTTTTTGTGGCGTATAGCGATACGTACAAAGTTCTGTATAGCCATCACCCGGATGGTGCGCCGAGGCGCACCCTATGGCGGATGCTGGGCGTAAGAACCTGTCAAAAACAGCTGGCGAGCAAGGCTTATTGTCTTCGGCAGCAAGCCTCCCTGTCTTAATCGTCGCCCAATACGGTGGGTTCGATATGGAGGGCGAGACCGTAGCGGCTTTGCACCGCCTGCTGGATTTCGGCGGCGAAGGCGAGGATTTCGGTCGCGGTGCCGCCGTGATTGACCAGCACCAGCGCGTGTTTGTCCGAGATGCCGACCTTGCCATCGCGTGCGCCCTTGAAGCCGCATCGTTCAATCAGCCAGGCGGCGGGGATTTTGACAGTGCCATCTGTTGCCGGGAAGGCGGGAATTTCAGGGTGTTGTGTTTGTAACGCGGCATATTGTGCGGCGCTGACGACGGGGTTATGGAAGAAGCTGCCCGCGTTTGGCTCAACTGCCGAGTCGGGCAGTTTGCGCGCGCGCAGGGCATTGACGGCAGCGTGGACGTCCGCCGGGGTGCGCAAGCTGTCCGCCTGTTCGCGCAGGCCGGGATAGGCGGTGTGCAGCGCGCCGCGTTTGCCAAAGCGCAGGGTGATGGCGCTGATGATGTAGCGCTCGCGCCAATCGTGCTTGAAGCGGCTGTCGCGGTAGGCGAACTGGCAGGCGGCGGCGGGGATGTCGCGCAGGCGGCGTTCGTCGCGGTCATAGACCTGGACGCGCTCAAGGATGTGTTGCAGCTCAATGCCGTAGGCGCCGATGTTTTGTACCGGCGCCGCCCCCGCGCTGCCGGGAATGCGGGCGAGATTTTCCGCGCCGTACCAGCCTTCGCCCGCGCTCCAGGCGGCGACCGCCGCCCAGGGCTCGCCCGCCTGCACTTGCAGCAGCACGCTGTCCGCGTCTTCGCCGATGATGCGCTGGCCGCGATATTGCGGGCAGAGGATGCGCGTTTGGATTTCTTCGCGGCAGATGGTGTTGCTGCCGCCGCCGAGGATGCGGTCGCCGGGCGCAGCGGTACGCCATTCGTCGGCGCTCTCTATCAGGACGAGTTCGCGCGCGGTGGACGGGCAGGCGAGTGTGTGGCGCGGGGCGAGGTCGGTGTGGTGGAGGGTTTGCATGGGGATGTCGTGCGAAGCGCTTATTGCGGCAGGTATTTGTCTTTAATGATGCCGCGCAGTTTGTCGTAAGGCAGGGTGATTTCTACCTGTCCGGCAGCATAGCTATTGACGGCATAGGGTACGTAGGAGAAAACGACGCCATCCGCGCTGAAGTAGAAATTGTCGGCTTCGTGCAGGGTTTTGACGTACTCGCGCTCGTAGTCTTCCAAGTCTTTGGCGGCGGGGTCGAAATTGACTTCTTTTTTGTATGCCGCGTCCAGCAACGGATAGAGCGCACTTTTGTCGCCTTGCAGCAGGTCGGCGAGGGTCAGGCGGTGGTCTTTTTCGTCAAAGACGTAGTAAGTCGTGCCGCCGCTGCCGTGCGCGCCGCCGGTGTATTCTGCGGTGGATACGCTGAACTGCTCCAGCGCGCCGTGATGGCCGAGGTAATCCGGGGTGTAGCTGGTTTCGTAGTTATGGGTTTCGCTGCACAGCGATTCTTTGTCGCTGCCTTCTTCGTAAAATCCCTTGATGCTGTCGATGACGAATTTTTTGAGGTCGCCCGGTGTGGGCGCGTCGCGGTTGAGCTGCGCATCAATTTGCGGGCGGTTGGTTTTGATTTTTTTCACATCTGTGCGGACATTCACCTGATAGTCGCAGGTTTCGGCAAAGCGTTTGTAATCGGGATTGTCATCATAGTCGCTGGCTTCGACGGGTTCCAGCGTGAAGTACAGGCTGGCAGCGTGGGCGTTGGCAGCGGCAGCGAGAAGCAGGACAAGGGTTTTGCGGTTCACGGGTTTTCCTGGGTTGTGACGGGAGGGGATAGTTTACAGACACCTGGGCGTTCGATGCGTCTGTAAATGGATGCGGTAGGGGCGGTTGGCGCAGCATAACTGCCCGTGTCGTGGCGGGCGGTTACGGGCTTCGCCCTAACCGCCCCTACACCGCCCCTACGCGAGCTGTTTACATTTTGTTTTGGGTGCCGTCGCTACGCAATTTTTTACACCCCCTCCCCCGCTTCGCAGGGGAGGGGGATTCAAATTGTAAACAGCGTCCGGTATGCGAGCCCAAACAACATCGGCGGCAGTAATGCTTAACCCCACCCCAGCCCTCCCCCGCAGGGGGAGGGAGCCGTCCGGTGGTTTATATATGACTGGACGCGCCAGTTATCCCAACGGGACGTAGCCCAGCGCGAGGCGTTCGATGGTGATGTCGCTCGCCTTGACGTCGATGGTTTTTTCTTCGAGCGGCAGGGTCGCCGGGTCGTATTGGTCGCGCAGGGTTTGTAGTTCTTGCGCAAGTGCCGCTTCCATTTGTGCGATTTGTTCGGCAACCAGTGCTTCGCGCGCGCTGGCGGCGGCGATGTCCTGTCGTTCTTTCTGGATTTTGCCCGCGCTTTTGATGGCGGTCTGAGTTTTGGCGATAGTCGTCGCGGAGAGTGCCTTGCGACCGGTGAAGGCGGAGAGCAGCGCGCCGCCGATGGCGAGGCCGGTTTGCAGCAGGCTTTGGTTGCTTTGGCTTTTTTCGCGTTCGACCGCCGCTTGGGCGGTTTGTTGTTGTTTGGCGAGCGCGGTGTGTTGTTTGGCGTATTTCATCCGCAGCGCGGTGATGGCGGCGTCGCGTTTTTCGTGCGCGGCGGTGGCGAGGCGGTTGCGGAAGGTGGCTTCGTCTTCGCCGGGGTTGCTGTAGCTGTCCAGCGCTTTGTTGTAATAAAGGGTGAGGTTTTGGTGTTGGCGCAGGTGGGTGGCGAGTGTTTTTTCGGCGGTTTTCCACGCGGCGGGGTCGCTCGCGGCGGCGGGCGCGGGGTGGTGTTGGCAGGGTTGGTGCGGCGCGGTTTGGAGTTGGTCGGCGGCAACGGGCGCGGTTTGGCTTTGGCTCCAGTCGATGCCGTTTTCGTCGATGGGCGCTTGTAGGAGCAGGGTTTGTTCGTGGCGGGTGTTGCTTTTGCTGTCGCGGTAGTAGAGGTGGACGCTGGCGAGGGCGACGGGGTAGTAGTGGGTCATGCCACCGTTCTGTTCGCTTGGCAGGTAATGGCGGTTGATGCCGGCAGGCAGGGCGGGCGGCGGGGTGTCGCCGCTGTCGTCGCGGGGGGCGGCGGTTGCGGTCGCGCGGCGCGGGTCGGCAGCGGTGATGGCGCGGATGTGTTCGCGATTCAAGGGGCCGGCGAGGTAGCTCATCGCGTGGCGGCTTTGCAGGATGCAGGGCGCGGCTTCGTGGATGTTGTGCAGGAGGAAACGGCGTTTGTCGATGTGGTCAAACCATTGGTCGAGGGTGGCGCGGTCGAGTCCCTGGGCGGCGGCGCTGGTGAGGCCGTCGGCGACACGGGCGCGGTCTTGTGCGGTTTGCATCCGGCCTATGAGCCAGGTGCCCGCGTTGGCAAGCGCTTTGTAGTCCAAATCCACCGGGTTTTGGGTGGAGAGGATGAGGCCGAGGCCGTAGGCGCGCGCCTGTTTCAGGAGGGTGAGCAGCGGTTTTTTGCTGGGCGGGTTGGCGCTGGGCGGCAGGTAGCCGTAGAGTTCGTCCATGTAGAGGATGGCGCGCAGGGTGTTGCTGCCGCTTTGGCGGCGCATCCAGGCGATGAGATTGCCGAGCAGCAGGGTGACGAGGGTCATGCGTTCGGCGTCGCTCAGATGGGCGATGTTGATGATGCTGGTTTGCGCGCGGTTTTGCGCGTCGTAGAGGAGTTGTTGGCTGTCCAGCGGTGCGCCTTGCAGCCAGGCGCTGTAGCCGGGCGAGGCGAGCAGGGTGTTGTAGGCGAGCGCGAGTTTGTCGCGCATTTTTGGCGGGCAGATTTGGGCGACGGGCAAGACGCCGATTTGTTTGATGGGCGGGTTTTGGATGGCGGCGATGAGTTGGGCGAGGTCGAGGTCGCGGCCTTCGTCCCAGTAGTGTTTGAGGAGGTGCGAGAGGTAGAGTTGTGTCGGGGCGGTGCTGTCGCCTGCCTCTTTAATGAGGGCGAGCAGCGCGGCGGCGGTGCTGTCGAGGGTGTCGGCGTAGGTTTCGCGGTCGTCGCGGATGGCGGGGTCGGGCGCGCCGAGGTGGGCGAGCAGCGACAGCGGCAGGCCGTGTTCGCCGCCGGGGGTGTAGATGTGGACGGGGTTGGCGGCGGCAAGCGCTTGTTGTCGGGCGGCGTTTTGGCGGCTGGTGTCAATGCCGTCGCCCCATTTTTGTGCGGTGGCGGCTGCCCATTCGTCGGCAGTCTGGCCGGTTTGTTTGAGGCTGGCGGCGTCGGCATAGGGGGCGAAGTCGGCGGCGCGGCGCGCGGGGAAGTTGAGGGCGAGGTTGCCGAGGTCGCCTTTGGGGTCGATGGCGATGACGGGGATGCCGTCCAGCGCGGCTTCTTCGAGCAGGGTGATGCCGAGGCCGGTTTTGCCGGAGCCGGTCATGCCGATGATGACGGCGTGGGTGGTGAGGTCGGCGGCGTCGTAGAGGACGGGGGTGCCGGGCTCGGGCAGGATTTGGTCGCCGAGGTAGAACTGGCCGATTTTTTCGGGGATGGCGGTCATGGGGTCTCCGGGGTGAGCAGGGGCAGGAGGTCGCGCAGGTCGGTGGCGGTGCTGTAGTGGTCGGCGACCTGGCGCACGGCTTCGCGCGCCACCACACCGCCGTAGCCGATGATTACGTCGGCCGCGCCGGGCGCGCGCGCTTCTACGTCGCTCATGCCGTCGCCCACCATCGCCACGCGCTGCAGGCCATTGGCGCGTTTCCAGGCGGCGATGATGGCGGCTTTGCCGCCGCTGCCGGTGAGCGGGCTGAGCTCGAAACCGCTGTAGTCGCCGTTTGCGTCGAATTGCAGGCGGACGGCGAAGGTATCGGCAGGGGCGACGCCGAGCGATGCGGCGAGCGGCAGGATGGCGTCCAAGATGCCGCCGCTGACGATGGCGACTTTGATGCCGCGCGCGTGCAGGGCGGCGATGGTTTCGCGCGCACCGGGAACGGTGCGGTCAAGGTACTGCTGCGCGATGGTGGCGAGGTCGCGCTCGTGCGGGCGGATGAGGGCGAGACGTTCGCCGTAGATAGCGTCCAGCGGGATTTCGCCGTTCATCGCGCGGTGGGTGAGCGCGCTCACCTGCTCGGCAACGCCGGCGAGGGCGGCGAGTTGGTCGATGCCTTCGAGGGCGGAGAGGGTGGCGTCGCAGTCAAAGGCGATGCCGTCGTAGAAGTTGGGCATGGGCGGTTCCTTTTGTTTTTTGGAGGGAGGTTATACATACGCTTGAGCGCTCAAGGTATATGTAAATGGAAAGGACGGGAAAAACAGCGGAGTTAATGATTCAGTCGTTTTGTTTGGGTATCAGCACGGATTGAGTGAAGTGCTGGATTTGGCTGGTGCCACCGGTTCTGCCCGGGCAGGCTTCTGCACGTTCTGCGTCGTATGAGGCACTATTACGGCCTTGTTCCGGATCAATGCTGTACCAGTCTTTGGTAGCCATGATGGTGTTCGTTTGGCTGTCGGTAATGGTTGCACGGGTGTGACCAATCCAATTTTCGCGCTCTGTTTGGTCAAATGGATCAGTAAAAGTCACGGTATAGCGGCTTGGCGTGGTAATTGGTGTGCTATCAAGCTCAAAGGATGTTGTATCGTAAGGATTACGGTAGGTATAACGTTGGTATTGGCCGTCTGTTTCTTTGACATCAACAAATCGGTAGCCACGCCAAAGACGGTAGCGTTCATCCAGCTCCTGCGGGGTATAGTAGTAGGCATTTAGTGTTCCCTCCCTGTAGACATCGGTATATTGCCCGTCCAGATCATTACGCACTTTAATGAGACGCCAGGCGAGAAATTCCTCTATATAGTTTTTGCCAAAAGATTGCCAGGGAACGCCGCCATATTCCCACAGACTAAGTCCCATTGTGGTCATATGCCTATGATCGTTATCATTCCAAATTTTCAGCAGGGTAATGCCTTCGACGTTTTCGGCGGTGTGGTAAACGCGCTCACCCGCGCTTTCGCAAAGTTTATCGAAAATTCGTTTGCTTCGATAATAGGCCGCACGGTGGGCTTCCGCAGCTTTTGCAGATTTATGTTCGTCAATCATCATGGGCAGGTAAAACCATGCCCAAAGTCCGCCCAAAGTGATGATGGTAGCTATAACATTATTGCGCAGCGCATGACCGGGTTTACTGCTTGCAGCGACCAGACGCCAAATAATGATAAGCAACAGAAGTAATCCGGCGCAAATTAGAAAAAAGGCAATGGCAAAGATGGGACCGAGATTTATGGGCATGAGAAATTCCTTTTTATGAATATAGCGGGCTTTTGGTTTTACAGAATATAAATATAGCAATCCTCACAAAGTTCTGTACAAGGCGCGAAGGCAATATTCAGTACGACGAGGTGGCGCAACGCCGTACAGGGTTTTGTGAGGATTGCTATACCGTGCGTACCACCTGTAACCCCAGCCCTCCCCCACCGGGGGAGGGGGCAGAACGGCGGTGTTGCGCGCCTCTGTTCCCGGTTTTACGGGAGGGCATGATTTGGCTATAAAAAAACCGGACGCGAGTCCGGCCTTGGTGCTGACCTGCGGTTACAGGTTTTTGATAACGTCGGAGACGCCTTTGAGCGAGAAGCCCATGGTTTGTTGTTTGTCGCCGACGAAGGCCGCGACTTGCAGCACGTTGCCTTTTTTGATGCTGTCGAGGATGTTGCCTTCCACCGGAATTGCGGCGTTGCAGCCGCCCTGGTCGCAGAAGTCAAACGGGGTGACGACCAGCTCTTTGCCATCGGCGGCCAGTGCCATGCCCGCGCGCAGGTTCACGCCCAGCGGCACGGTGATGAATGCGACAACGCTGTTTTTGGCTTCCGGGATACGGCGCAGCAGGATGCGGCCGACCGGTTCGCCTTTTTCGTTATTGACTATCTGGATGGCGCCGCATTCGCTGCCCTGGCAGGTGCCTTTCCAGTCGCCGTAGGCTTTGCCTTCGGAGAGTTTGGCGGCGGCGGTGAGGCTGATGGTGGCGAGCGCCGCGACGGCAGCGAGTTTCAGCGTGGTTTTCATGGAATCTCCTGTGTTGGGAAAAAAACGCGGCGAAGTGTATCACGGCGGCCGCAGTGGGTCTATGTAGCTTAACTAACCGGTAAGCTGGCGCGTTATCAGGTGTTTCAGCGGCGGCAGGGCCTGCGAGAGGCGGAGTACGCCGTGGCGCAAGAGCTTCGCCGGCGGGGTTTCGCGGGTAAAGAGTTTGACGATGGCATTGGTGCCGTGGTAGAGCGGGCGGGTGTTCAACTGGTGACGGCGGTCGTAGGCGGCGAGCAGCGCCGGGTCGCCGATGTCCCTGCCCTGCCCTGCCTGGCGCAGGATGAGGCGCGAGAGGATTTCCTGGCTTTGCAGGCCGAGGTTGTAACCGTGCGCGGTGACGGGGTGCATCCCGCAGGCGGCATCGCCGATGAGCGCGCAGCGGTTGGTGTAGAAGCGGCGGGCGTGGACGCCGACCAGCGGGTAGTCATGCACGCTGCTCACCAGTTTCATCGCGCCAAGGCGGTGGTCGATTTGCGCGGCGATGTAAGCGGCGAGCGCGTCGCCGTCCAGCGCCAAGAGTTCCGGTGCCTTGCGGCTGTCGATGGTGACGACGCAGTTGGTGATGTGGTCGGAGAGCGGCAGCAGCGCGAGGGTGTTGCCGTAGAAGAAGCATTCGCTCGCGGTGTGGTCGTTGGAGTGTTCGTGTTCGAGGCGGAAGACGAGGACGTTGCGCCCAAATTCGTGGGTGTCGGCGGCGATGCCCATCGCGCGGCGGACGGAGGAGAAGCGGCTGTCGGCGGCGATGAGCAGTTTGCCGCTGATGCTGTCGCCGTTGTCCAGCGTGACTTGTGCGGCGCTGGCGTCGCTTTGGCAAGCGACAACGCGGCGGCCGGTGTGCCAGCGCAGGTTTTCCTGGTCTTTGACCGCCTCATAAGCGGCGCGGCGGATGATGTGATTCGGCACGAGGTAGCCGAGGGTGTCTATCGCCTGGCGGTGGCTGTTTTGTGTGGGTACCGGGAAATGCAGGCGGAAGGAGGAGTCGCCATTTAAGACGGAGGCGGCGCGCAGGTAATGGATTTCGCTTTCGGGGAAGCGCTGCCAGATGCCGAGGTTTTCGAGGATGGCCTTGGAGGGATGGGTGAGGGCGATTTCGCGGCCATCAAACGGCGGATCGGCGAGGACGTCCGGCTGGTGCGCCTCAACAATGCTGATGTTGAGCGAGCTGCCCGCGAGCGCGCGGCAGAAGGCGAGTCCCGCCGGGCCGGCGCCGACGACGATGATATCGGTTTGTTCTTGCATGGGTTTCTCCGGGGTAAGGGGTGATGCGCGCGGGATTATAGCATGGTGATTGGTTAACCCCGGCCAGGGCGATTTAGTTTTATGAATTATCAGGCGGGGCGGGGCTTCAGAGTTGGTCCGGGGCGGGCGGCACCGGCGGCAGCATCCGTTTGTGGCGGGAGCGTTCGTGCCACCAAGCGATTTGTTTGGCCGCCTGTTCGCTCACCGCTTCGCCGCGGAGGAAGGCGTCCAGCTCGCTATAGCGCACGCCCATTTCGTCTTCGTCGGTTTGTCCCGCCCACAGTCCGGCGCTGGGTGCTTTGGCAAGCACCGCTTGCGGCACGCCGAGCAGGCGCGCCATTTCATAGACTTGTTCTTTGCGCAGCGCGGCGAGCGGCAGGACGTCGGCGGCGCCGTCGCCGTATTTGGTGAAGTAGCCGGTGTGGACTTCGGCGGCGTTGTCGGTGCCGAGGACGACGGCGCGGTGGCTTTGCGCGGTGGTGTAGAGCAGGATCATGCGCAGCCGCGCCATCAGGTTGCCACGCAGCACGTTTTGCCGCTCCGGTTCGGGGTTCAGCACGGGCGCGAGTTGTTGCATGGCAAGGTCGTAGAGCGGTGCGATGGAGATGGTGTGGCCGCTGAGGCCTGCGCTTTTGAGGACGGCTTCGGCGTCTTGCAGGTCGGCTTCGCTGCTCACTGCGGCGGGCAGCATCAGCGCGTGTACCGGGCAGCCGGTGCGGGCAACGAGGTGGGCGCAGACGGCGCTATCAACGCCACCGCTGACGCCGAGGGTGTAGCCGTCGAGGTTATAGAGGTCGCGGCGCTGCTCTTCGAGCCAGGCGATGAGGTAGTCGATGTAGGCGGTGAGGTTCATGGGGTTTCCGGGGGTGTTTGGGGAGCGTTTTATTGCTTCGGGTTGACGGTGGGGCAAGCCCCACCCTACTTGGTTCATTTACATATGCTTGAGCGCTCAAGGTGTATGTATATTGGGGAGGGAACGGTTCTATTGCGGTTTCCCGGCGTGTTCGCGGATGAGGTCTTGTTTTAACTGCCACAGCGCTTGCGAGAGATCGACGTAGTAGCCGTGCGGGTTTTCCAGGCGGCGGATTTCGTCCCACAGGGTTTGTTGTTCGCGCTGGCAGTAGGCGCGCACGTCGGTGAGCGATGGCATGGCGGTGCTGCGCGCGCCCGCTTCCATCCACGTTTGCAGCCGTTTTTCGGCGCAAAAGCCCGTAACGGTTTTGCGTTTCCACGGGTATTCGGGGTCGAACAGTTCGTAGGGCTGGCTGTCGTTGATTTCTTCGTCGTGCAGGGTGATGACGTCGGCGATGGCTTTGCCGCCCGCGTCGTAGAGCCGCCACAGTTGTTTGTAGCCGGGGGTGGTGGTTTTCGCCAGCGTTTCGCTGATTTTGATTTTGGGGATGATGGCGCCGTCTTTTTCCAGCGCGACGATTTTGTACACGCCGCCGAAGACGGGGTTGCTTTTTGCGGTGATGAGCCGCTCGCCGACGCCGAAGTTGTCGATTGCCGCCCCCTGCTGGACGAGGTCTTTGATGAGGTATTCGTCGAGCGAGTTGGAGACGGTGATTTTGGTGTTGTGCAGCCCGGCGGCGTCGAGCATTTCGCGGGCGCGGTTGCTGAGGTAGGCGAGGTCGCCGCTGTCGATGCGGATGCCACGCAGCGCGTGGCCACGCGGCGCGAGGTATTCGTTGTGAACGCGGATGGCGTTGGGGATGCCCTGGCGCAGGGTGTCGTAGGTATCGACCAGCAGCACGGTGTTGTCCGGCCAGGTTTTGGCGTACTGGAGGAAGGCTTCGTATTCGCTGTCGAAGCTCTGCACGAAGGCGTGCGCCATGGTGCCAACCACCGGGATGCCGCTCACGTATTCGCTGTAGGTGTTGGCGGTCGCGGCGACGCCACCGATGTAGGCGGCACGCGCGCCGTAGTGCGCGGCATCGCCGCCGTGGGCGCGGCGCGCGCCAAATTCAAAGACCGGCCGCCCCGCCGCCTCATGCACGATACGCGCCGCTTTGGTGGCGATGCGCGACTGGTGGTTGAGGGTGAGCAGCAGGTAGGCTTCAATCAGCTGGCAGTCGATTAGCGGCGCGCGCACGGTCAAGAGCGGCTCGTGCGGGAAGATGACCGAGCCTTCCGGCACGGCGCGGACGTCGCCACGGAAGCGGAAGTTGGCGAGGTAGTCGAGGAATTCGGCGGTGAAGACGCCTTTGCTGCGCAAGAAGGCGATGTCGTCCGGGGTGAAGTGGAGGAATTCGAGGTAATCCAGCACTTGTGTCAGCCCGGCGAAGATGGCGTAGCCGCCGTGGTCGGGTACGGTGCGGAAGAAGTAGTCGAAATAGGCGATTTCGTGCTGCCGCCCCTGGCTGAAGTG
Organism: Cardiobacterium sp.; assembly: GCF_057314735.1. Taxonomy (NCBI): domain Bacteria; kingdom Pseudomonadati; phylum Pseudomonadota; class Gammaproteobacteria; order Cardiobacteriales; family Cardiobacteriaceae; genus Cardiobacterium; species Cardiobacterium sp. Next base: position 7,816 of record NZ_DBHKZK010000007.1, on the reverse strand, counting down.
GCTTTGCGCCATGGTGAGCGCGTAGTAGTCCATCAGCAAAACGCGGTGGTTGGCGGGTGCTTGTTTCATTCGTCGTTGCTCCGGTTGGGATTGCGGGTGTCCATCAGCTCGCCGTGGATGACGGTGCCGTCTTCGCGCGTGGCGGTGACGTCGTTATCTGGCGGCGCTTCGTGTTCGTAAACGTTGCCTTGTTGTTGCCAGGAAAAGGTGCTGTACACCGTCTGCGTCGGCAATACGCGCAACAGCAACCCGGCAAAGAGGGCGCGCAGCGGCGGCACGAGGAAGACGAGCGCCAGCGCACTGCTGATAAAGCCGGGGATGAGCAGCAAAACGCCCGCGGTCATGCGGTACACACTCTCGCGGGCGACGTCGCGGCCAGGGGTTTCGGCCATGCGCAACACGGCCTGTTGCTGGCTGCGCAGCAGCCACGAGCCGATGGCGCTGGAGAGGAGCAAGAGGCCGAGGGTGGCGAAGAAGCCGATTTTGCTGACGACGGCAATCAGCGCGACCAGTTCGGCGACGCCCCAAAGGCCAAGCAGGGCAAGAAAGGGCATGGTGTTCTCCCGTTGAAATCTGGCGCGGATTATACCCGCTTGTGTATCCGCGCCGGAATGGCAAGGGCGCCAACCCGGCGCCCTGCAAGCAGGCGGTTATTCAGATTTCTTGTAACGCCCGCACTTTTTCTTCTTCGCCAAAGGACAATGCCAACGCGACCGCGTGTGCGCCCGCGATAGTCGTCTGGTAGAAGACTTTGTGCATCAGCGCTTCGCGGCGGATGGTGTAGCTGTCGGCGATGGCTTTTTTGCCGGCGGTGGTGTTCACAATCATCGCGATGTCGCCGTTGATGATGTGATCGACGATGTGCGGCCGGCCTTGTGCGACTTTGTTCACCCGTTCGCAGGCGATGCCGTTTTCCTGCAAGTGCGCGGCGGTGCCGCCTGTCGCGACAATGTTGTATCCGGCGGCGGTGAGCAGGCGCGCCACTTCCACCGCTTTTGCCTTATCGTCGTCTTTGACGGAGATGAAGACGGTACCGCCGGGGGCGGGCAGGCGTTCGCCCGCGCCACGGATGCCTTTGTGGAAGGCTTCGGCGAAAGTCGCGCCCAAGCCCATCACTTCGCCGGTGGATTTCATTTCCGGGCCGAGGATGGGGTCAACGTTCTGGAATTTGGCAAAGGGGAACACCGCTTCTTTGACCGCGTACAGCGTCGGGCGGATTTCGTCGCGGATGCCTTGCGCGGCCAGCGTTTGTCCGGCCATGCAGCGCGCGGCGATTTTGGCGAGCGGTCGCCCGGTCGCCTTGGAGACAAACGGCACGGTGCGCGAGGCGCGCGGGTTCACTTCGAGGATGTAGATGGCATCGCCTTTGACCGCAAATTGCGCGTTCATCAGGCCGACGACGCCGAGGGCGCGCGCGAGCGCTTTTGCCTGCGCCTCGATTTGTTCGCAGATGGCGGGGGCGAGGCGGTAGGGTGGCAGCGAGCAGGCGGAATCGCCGGAATGTACGCCCGCCTGTTCGATGTGCTCCATCAGCCCTCCGAGGATGACGGTTTCGCCGTCGCAGATGACGTCGATATCCACTTCGATGGCGTCGTCGAGGAAGCGGTCAAGCAGTATCGGCGCGTCGGGCGAGACGTGCAGCGCTTCTTTCATGTAGTTTTCGAGGTCGGTGTCGTTGTGGACGATGTCCATCGCCCGCCCGCCGAGGACGTAGGACGGCCGCACCACCAGCGGGTAGCCGATTTCTTGCGCCCTGGCGAGGGCTTCGGCGGTGCTGGAGGCGGTGCGGTTCGGCGGTTGCAGCAGTTTGAGTTCGTCGATGAGGTGCTGGAAGCGTTCGCGGTCTTCGGCGCGGTCAATGGCGTCCGGCGGCGTGCCGATGATGGGGACGCCCGCCGCTTCCAGCGCGCGCGCCAGTTTGAGCGGGGTCTGACCGCCGTACTGGACGATGACGCCGTCGGGCTGCTCAATCCGCGCGATTTCCAGCACGTCTTCCAGCGTCAGCGGCTCGAAGTAGAGGCGGTCGGCGGTGTCAAAGTCGGTGGAGACGGTTTCCGGGTTGCAGTTCACCATGATGGTTTCGATGCCGTCGGCGCGCAGGGCGAGCGCGGCGTGGACGCAGCAATAGTCAAATTCGATGCCCTGACCAATGCGGTTCGGCCCGCCGCCCAATATCATGATTTTGCGGTTGTTGCTCGGTGCGGCTTCGCAGAAGCGCTCGTAGGTGGAGTACAAATAGGCGGTGGCGCTGGCGAATTCGGCGGCGCAGGAATCGACGCGCTTGTACACCGGGTGGATGGCGTAGTGTTCGCGCAGCGCGCGGATTTCCGCTTCCTTGACACCGCAGCATTCGGCGAGGAAGACGTCGGAAAAGCCGGCGCGTTTGTAGGCAAAGAGGCGGTCGGCGTCGTCCAGGTAGGGCAGTCCGCCGTCGCGCAGTGGTTGTTCGAGGGCGACCAGCTCGGCGATTTGCGCGATGAACCACGGGTCAATGCGGCTCAACTGGTGCGCTTCCGCCACGCCCATCCCCTGCCGCAGCGCTTCGGCGAGGTAAAAAATGCGCTCCGGCGTGGCTGTCGCGACCGCTTCTTCAAGGTCATCGACCGCCGCCGGGCGGTTCAGGCCGCTGTAGCCGTTTTCCAGGCCGCGCAGCGCCTTGTTCAGCGATTCCTTGAAGGTGCGGCCAATCGCCATCACCTCGCCGACCGAGCGCATTTGCGTATTGAGGCGGTTGTTGGTCTGCTTGAACTTGGCGAAATCAAAGCGCGGGATTTTGGTGACGACGTAATCAATCGCCGGTTCAAACGACGCAGGCGTGACGCCGCCGGTGATTTCATTCTTCAGCTCGTCCAGCGTGTAGCCGATGGCGAGGCGGGCGGCGACCGAGGCAATCGGGAAACCGGTCGCTTTCGACGCCAGCGCCGAGGAGCGCGACACGCGTGGGTTCATCTCGATGACGATGATGCGGCCATCGTGCGGATTGACGGCGAATTGCACGTTTGAACCGCCCGTTTCCACGCCAATCTTGCACAAAATGGCGATGGAAGCATCGCGCAGCGCCTGATATTCCTTGTCGGTCAGCGTCTGCGCCGGGGCGACGGTAATGCTGTCGCCGGTATGCACGCCCATCGGGTCAAAATTCTCGATGGAACAAACAATTATCGCGTTGTCCGCCTGGTCGCGCACCACCTCCATCTCAAATTCTTTCCAGCCGAGCAGCGACTCCTCCAGCAGCACCTCATGCGTCGGCGACAATTCCAGCCCGTGCGCGGTAATCTGTTCAAATTCATCGCGATTATAGGCAATGCCGCCGCCCGAACCGCCGAGGGTAAACGACGGGCGGATAATGACCGGAAAACCCAGCTCTGCCTGTGCCGCGCGCGCCTCGTCCATAGAATGCACCGCAAACGACTTGGCGCTGGCAAGTCCTATCTCGCTCATCGCCTGCTTGAACAAATCGCGGTCTTCCGCCGTCTCAATCGCCTTGACCGACGCGCCAATCAGCTCAACGCCGTACTTTTCCAGCACGCCGTGTTTGGCCAAATCCAGCGCGCAGTTCAGCGCCGTTTGCCCGCCCATCGTCGGCAAAATCGCGTCCGGCCGCTCCTTGGCGATAATCTTCTCCACCGTCTGCCACTGAATCGGCTCAATATAAGTCGCATCTGCCATCTCCGGGTCGGTCATAATCGTCGCCGGGTTGGAATTGACGAGAACGACGCGCAGCCCCTCACTACGCAGCGCCTTGCACGCCTGCGCGCCCGAATAATCAAACTCGCACGCCTGACCGATGACAATCGGCCCCGCGCCAATAATCAGTACAGAATTCAAATCACTACGTTTGGGCATGGGAAAACTCCGAAAGACAACAAAAACGGCGAAATTTTCGCACAAAATGCGAATAACCGGGCGAAACGCGGCAGAAAAAGCGACACGAGCGCGCGCAAAAGGCCTTCCTGGCAGCGTGTGCCGCGAGGGCGGGCTATTCGGGCAATGATACGGTTGGCTGCGATTCAGATGACTTTGGAAAAACGCTTGCTGTTTTCTGCCTTGTGCAGGTAGGCGTCGAACACCATCGCGATGTTGCGGATGAGCAGGCGGCCAAGCGGCTGGACGTCCACGCGGTTGCCGTCGATTTTGATGAGGTCATCGGCGGCGAGCGGTTGCAGCGCCTGCCATTCGCGCGCGAAGTATTCTGACGCGTCAATCTGCCAGCGCGCGCTGACGGCGGCGAGGTCAAGGCGCAGGTTGCACATGATTTCGGTGATGACGTGGTGGCGGATGTGGTCGTCGCGGCTGAGTTCGATGCCGCGCAGTACCGGGATGCCGCCGTTGTTCAGCGCCTGGTAGTAGCGGCTGCGCGCTTTTTCGTGCTGGCTGTAGCAGCCGTCGAGCATGCTGATGGCGCTGATGCCGAAGCCGAGCAGTTCGCAGTCGGAGAAGGTGGAGTAGCCCTGGAAGTTGCGGTAGAGCGTGCCGTCGCGCTGGTGGCGGACGAGGCTGTCGCCGGGCAGGGCGAAGTGGTCGAGGCCGATAAATTCGTAGCCGCCGCCGGTGAGTTGTTCGATGGTCGCTTGCAGCAGTTGCAGTTTGGTCGCGGCATCGGGCAGATCGGCGGCGTTGATTTGTTTCTGTGCGCCGAAGATGTGCGGCATATGGGCGTAGTTGAAGACGGCAAGACGGTCGGGCGCGAGTGCGCGGATTTGTTCGAGGGTACGGCTAAAGGTGCGCACGGTTTGCAGCGGCAGGCCGTAGATGAGGTCGGCGCTGATGCTGTGGTAACCGGCGTCGCGCGCGGCGGCGATGGTGTCGCGCACGTGTTCAAAGCCCTGGATGCGGTTCACCGCTTTTTGTACCGCCGGGTCGAAGTCCTGCACGCCGAAGCTGACGCGGTTAAAGCCCAGCTCGCGCAAAAAGCGCAGGTCGTCCGGGCTGACGGTGCGCGGGTCGATTTCGATGCTGTATTCGCCCGCATCATCGGCGGCGAAGCGGGGGAAATGTTCGTGCAGAATGGCGAGCAGGCGGCGCAGCTGCGTGTGGTTGAGGAAGGTCGGCGTGCCGCCGCCGAGGTGCAGTTGGATGACGCGGCGCGACGGGTCAATGTGCGCCGCCTGGCGGGCGATGTCGCGCTCAAGCTGGTCGAGGTATTCGTCGGACTGGTCGTGGTTGCGGGTGATGATTTTGTTGCAGCCGCAGTAGTAGCAGACGTGTTCGCAGAAGGGGATGTGGACGTAGAGCGAGAGGTCGCGCCCGGCGGCGTTGCCCACCTCCAGGTGGCGGACGTAGTCGGCGGCGGTGAAGCGGTCATGAAATTCGACGGCGGTCGGGTAGGAGGTGTAGCGCGGGCCGCTCTGGCTGTATTTGCCGATGAGTTCGGCATCGAAGTAACGGGTCATGGTGGTGGCAGGTGTGAAAAATGGCGCGATTGTAGCAGCGCGGCACGGTGGCGGCATTGACTTGGGTTTTGTGCGCCAGCGCCACCCGCTCTTGCTATACTCGCGCCCCCATTTACACCGCAAAAACCGCCATGATGAACCCCATCCGCCGCCTCCATCTTGATCCCTTCCTTGCCATGATCCTGCTGATGGTACTCGCCGCGACCATCATTCCGGCGCAAGGCATCGGCAAAACCTTCTTCAAACACCTCACCACCGCCGCCATCGCCCTGCTCTTTTTCATGCACGGCGCCAAACTCTCGCGCGAAGCGGTGCTGGCGGGCGTCGGCCACTGGCGGCTGCATCTCTTGGTGCTGGCGACGACGTTCGTGCTGTTCCCGCTGCTCGGCCTCGCCCTGCGCCCGCTGGTGCCGGCGGTACTCACCGCGGAAACGTATCAGGGTTTCCTCTACCTTTGCGCCCTGCCGGCGACGGTGCAATCGGCCATTGCCTTTACCTCGGTCGCGCGTGGCAACGTTGCCGCCGCCATTTGCAGCGCCGCTACCTCCAGCCTGCTCGGTGTGTTTCTCTCGCCGCTCCTGGTCGGACTGCTGCTGAGCGCGCAGGGGCAAACTGACCTCGCCAGCTCCATCAGCGCCGTCATGCTGCAACTGCTGCTGCCGTTCGTTCTCGGCCATCTCTCGCGCCCGCTCACCGCCAACTGGATTGCAAAAAACCGCCGCCTCATCAAAATCACCGACCAAAGCTCGATTCTGCTCGTCGTCTATACCGCCTTCAGCGAAGCGGTGCTGGAAGGCATCTGGAGCCGGGTCAGCCTTGGCACGCTGCTGGTCATCGGCATCGTCTCCTTCGTCCTGCTCGCCGTCGTCCTCGTCTTCACCACCTACAGCGCGCGCGCGCTCGGCTTCAACAAGGCCGACGAAATCACCATCGTCTTCTGCGGCTCGAAGAAAAGCCTCGCCAACGGTATCCCGATGGCAAACATCCTCTTTCCGCCTGCCAGCGTCGGCATCCTTGTGCTGCCGCTGATGCTTTTCCACCAAATCCAGCTGATGATTTGCGCCGTACTGGCGCAGCGCTACGCCCAACGCCCGCAGGATGACTGAGCCATGTCCTTCCTCACCAAAATCGAACAACTGAACAGCGCCGACCTTGCCGCCTACCGCCCGCTCATCCTCGACGGCGACCCGGTCGGCCTCATCTGGCGCGACAACCTCGCCCGCCTGCGCGATCACGACCTCGATTTGCGCGACGACGGCGACCGCCTCGTCTGGCACGCGCCCGCCGCTTTCGCCGCGCGCAATGCCATCCTCGCCGACCTCGCCGCTGCGCTTGCCCGCGAAGGCTACGTTAGCGGCTGGCGCAACGAACAACTGCCGCTGCTCGCCAATCTGCACCGCCCGGTGCGCGCACTGATAGAGCGCGCCGCTGCGCCGGTGATTGGCGTCTGCGGTTACGGCGTCCATCTGAACGGCACCACCATGCGCGACGGCGTACCGCATATGTGGATTGCGCGCCGCGCTGCCACGAAAAGCGTTGAACCGGGCAAACTGGATCAAGTCGCCGCTGGCGGCATCCCCTACGGCATCGGCGTGTTTGAGAACCTCATCAAGGAAAGCGACGAAGAAGCGGCGGTTCCCGAACATCTCGCGCGGCAGGCGCGCCCGGTCGGCATCATCAGCTACACCGCGCAGACCGAAAATGGCATCCGCGCCGACACCCTCTACAACTACGATTTGGAACTGCCGCCCGATTTCCACCCGCATAACCGCGACGGCGAAGTCGGCGAATTTCTCTGCCTGCCGCTGGATGAAGTCGCCCGTCTCGTGTGCGACAGCGATGAATTCAAACAAAATTCCGCCGTGGTCGTCATCGACTACCTCATCCGCCACGGCTACCTGACCCCGGACGACACTCCGGACTATCCCGTCCTCTGTCGTGGCATCCACCACCGCCACCCGCAGATGCAGAGCTAAACGTCTTTTAACAAAAACAGCAAACTAGAAAAACACGCGGAAAACCCCTTGCATAACAGGAATATTTTGGCATAATGCGCGCCCTCAAACGGGCAGACGGGTCGTTAGCTCAGTGGTAGAGCAGTTGGCTTTTAACCAATTGGTCGAAGGTTCGAATCCTTCACGACCCACCATTTCATCCCGTCCCTGCAAGGGTCGTTAGCTCAGTGGTAGAGCAGTTGGCTTTTAACCAATTGGTCGAAGGTTCGAATCCTTCACGACCCACCATCACGGGCCGTTAGCTCAGTTGGTAGAGCAGTTGACTCTTAATCAATTGGTCAAAGGTTCGAGCCCTTTACGGCCCACCAGATTCTCGTTAAACCCATTACGTTTCAGCGTAATGGGTTTTATTTTTGGTGGTGTCCTAAAATGTATGCTGCCTCAAACAAATCCGTAGTTGATATAGAA
>NZ_DBHKZK010000006.1:0-13027 GCF_057314735.1 Cardiobacterium sp. | reverse complement strand
GTGGGGGAGGGGACGGGGGTGGGGTTCGCCTGCATACCTCGATGTCCATGCAACACTTCAATGCCGAACCTTTCATCATGGTGGGGCAAGCCCCACCCTACGACCGGTCAGCAAATCGCTCCCTACCAGGGCAAAGCCCGTAGGGGCGATTAGGACGAAGTCCGTAACCGCCCGAACCATAGTGCCGCAGGCACGCGCACGTTGCCGAGACAAAATCCCGCGTGCGTGTCGGCTGCGCCGCCAACCCTACATGTGTCCCCCCTCCCCCTGTGGGGGAGGGGACGGGGGTGGGGTTCGCCTGCATACCTCGATGTCCATGCAACACTTCAATGCCGAACCTTTCATGATGGTGGGGCAAGCCCCACCCTACGACCGGTCAGCAAATCGCAAAACGGCTGTAGGGTGTGTGCCGCAGGCACGCACGCAGTGCCGATACCAAAATCCCGCGTGCGTGTCGGCTGCGCCGCCACACATTCTGCAAAATCACATTCCCCCTCCTCGCAGGGCAAAGCCCGTAGGGGCAGTTAGGACGAAGTCCGTAACTGCCCGAACTATGGCAATTGCTCATAACACAATGATTTCGCGCGTAGGTTGGGTTAGCGAGGAACGAGCGTAACCCAACAATTTCTACGTTGGGTTACGGCGCAAGCGCCTAACCCAACCTACGAATTGCCCCTTCGCTCTGCGGTCATCCACCAAACTGCTCCCTCCCCCGTGGGGGAGGGGCGGGGTGGGGGCAGCAAATCATCCGCGTCAGCGACTGCCTCCCTCGCAGGGCAAAGCCCGCCCGAACCATAACGCCCCATAGAGTGCGCCCCGGCGCACCATCCGGAAAATCCCGCCCCGTCGCACGCGCGCCACACCCTTGCAGAAAAATTGCAAAAACCTGAAGAAAAGCTAAAATACGCGTCGGCCTCTTGGCCTTGTACGGCCTGTAACAAGGCAACCAATCACTTTCAACCCATTCACGGAAGGTAGCTCTACCATGAAATTAACCAACCTCTCTCTGGCAATCCTGGTCGCTGTTGGCGTCGCCGCCTGCGGTGGCAGCGGTGATAACAACACCCCGGCTGATCCGCCGAAACCCAACCCGAACAACAATAACAACAACAATAACAACAATAAGCCGACTCCCCCGGCAGAAGACCCGCACGTCGTTGACCCGACCGGCACCCAGGTTGTAGATGACAAAGACCTGACCAAACAAAACACCGTCGGTACCCTGCAATACATCCGTCGTGACGGCTCACAATACGACCGCACCCTCAACCCGAGCCAACCGGCATCTGCCTCTCCGCTGCTCGGTACCACCCTGAACGACCAAAACCCGAGCCTGACCAACATCGTCCTCGCCCGTCAGGAAATCGTCCGTGCCGACGGCACCCCGGTCAAGGCACAATTCACCGGTAGCGACAACCCGGTTCCGCTCAAGGCAAATGGTGATGCCATCAAAGATTCCGTCGCCGGACTGAACAGCCTGCAAGAAGAAAACTTCGCAAACGTTGACATTCTTGCCGGACGTTACTTGGGTAACGGTAATGACGATAACAAAAAGGACAAGCACGCAGATAATGGCACTGATCCGTTAGGTGCAAATAATGTAGATTTGAAAGGCAAGATTAAACGTACACCGAACGGAATGGATCCTACGGGTCTTGTAGCAGCATATCATTTCCCGTATGTTAGCAAAGACGCGAGTGGAGCGTTGGTTCGTGAGGTAAAAATAGTTAATAAAAAACTTGATGGAAATACTGACGATAATTCAGCAGTTAATGATGGTTCTATCAAACAACCTGCTGAAGATAAAGGCGTATATCACCAAGTAACAAATACGACGGATAATAAAAAATATTCGACGGTTATTAGTGATGCCAACACAGTAACGGCAGTTATTGATCCGTATGCTTTTGTCAGAGAAGAATCGGGTGCAGATTTGACTGATCCCAAAAATCCCAAGAAGATTACTTCTAAAGACGTAAAAGATAATAAAGATGTCTATATGTATCGTGGCTCTACACCGGGATTGTTGCCAAGCGATAAAACCAGACAAACCGTAACACCTGCCTTTGCCCAAAACAATGGTACACGTTATGGTAAAGATTTGGTTTGGTGGACGACACCTGAATACGCCTTTGAAAACGAATATACCCGTACTGGAACCACCTCTGCTAACCGTACCCAAGATGATATTGATAATGGCGTATTCGCCACAAACGGTCTGATTCGTGTTGGTAATGGTCTTTCTACGCTTGGCCAAGAACTGAACTGGAACAAAGACGAGAAGAAATGGGAAAACCACCACAACACCACGACCCGTATCTTCGGTCGCTACCACTTGGCCTATGCCGGTACCGATGACAAGAACAAGGGCATCCACCCGGTCGCGCTGAACAGTTTCAAGGGTGCTAAAACTTTCGTCGCCGAATACGAAGTGGAAAATGGCGGCAAGGCAGGCAAAGCCACCCTGTACAGCATCGGTGCTGAACCGACGACCCTGAAATACGTCCAGTACGGTCGCGTTTCTACCCAGCTTGATGTCGATGAAGGCGTCAAGGGCTATGCCGACAACTTCATCCGCAACCCGTACAAAGCGAAAAATGCAGACGACTCTGTGGACGATTACTTCTACCGTGGTACCAATGCCACCACCATCGAACAGATGGCGGCACTGCCGAGCGACCAGAAGGCTACCTACCAAGGCCACGCCTTGATGTACGGCATCGACAACGACTTCCACAACGCGGGCAAACGCAACCTGCCGAACGCCTTCGCCGGCAAGACCGACGGCCTCGGCTTGGGTAACTTCGTTGAAGCGACCGCCGACTTCGGCACCAAACGTCTGCAAGGTAACGTTTACAACGAATGGTTGCTCGACCAAACCAAGTCTGCTACCACCCGCGACAACCTCGTCGCCTTCCAGGGCAACATCGTGGGCAACACCGTGGTTGGTACCGCTGACCGTACCTACCTCGCCGGTGATGACAAGGCAACCTTCAAGGCATCCTTCTTCGGTGAAAAAGCAGAAGAACTCGGTGGTTCCTTCAACTCCGTCAAAGACGCTGACAAATACGGCTCTGCCTACGGCGAAAACGACTGGGGTGGCGTCTTCGGTGCAACCCGTGGCGGCACCAGCAACACCTTCCAGGGTGATGACAGCAATAACGTTTACGGCAGCCAGCAAAACGGACAACAACCGTAAACAAACCCTTCAACTTAAGTCAGTCACAACAAAGCATGTCTGCCTCGGCAGACAAAACGGCCTCGCAAGAGGCCGTTTCTTTTTTGGGCGATACAGCGATCGCTTCGTAAGATATGTGGCAGCGCAGCCGACACACGCGCGGGATTTTGGCATCGGCAACGTTTTCAGGTTGATATAGCCATCCACCGAAAGTTTCAGACAAGGCGCGTCGCCGAAGACAGTACGCTTTTGTACGGCGAGGCGACGCAACACAGTATGAGGCTTTCGGTGGATGGCTATATTTTTGTCGTCGGCCATGAATGGCCGACCTACGCGGGTTGTCTATAGCCATCCACCGAAAGTTTCAGACAAGGCGCGCCGCTGAAGGCAGTACGCGGTTGTATGGCGCGGGGCAACACCGTATGAGGCTTTCGGTGGATAGCTAATATCTTCTGCGGCACGTCTTGTCTGAGAACCTGCTCAAAATCCCGGTTATCCACACAAATTTGAATTGTTACGCCGAATATCCCCCTCCCCTGCAGGGCGAAGCCCGCAGCGGGGGAGGGTGGGGAGGGGGTGAGCGATATTATTGATGAGCCAAAATTCCAATTTTTCAATTGTTTGCTGTCCTCACCCCACCCCTCTTTCGCTGTGTGAACTGTTCCAGTCGCTCGTACCTCGCTAACCCAACCGGCGCACAAAATCATCGTGTTATGACCGCTATGGTTCGGGCGGTTACGGACTTCGTCCTAACCGCCCCTACGGGCTTTGCCCGCGAGGGAGCGATTTGCTGACCGGTCGTAGGGTGGGGCTTGCCCCACCATTAGTTCGTAGGTTGGGTTAGGCGCTTGCGCCGTAACCCAACGTAGAAATTGTTGGGTTACGCTCGTTCCTCGCTAACCCAACCTACGCGCGAAATCATTGTGTTATGAGCAATTGCCATAGTTCGGGCGGTTACGGACTTCGCCCTAACCGCCCCTACGGGCTTTGCCCGCGAGGGAGCGATTTGCTGACCGGTCGTAGGGTGGGGCTTGCCCCACCATGATGAAATGTTCGGCATTGAAGTGTTGCATGGACATCGAGGTATGCAGACGAACCCCACCCCCGTCCCCTCCCCACAGGGGGAGGGGTTTACATACGTAGGGCGTATGGCGGCGTAGCCGACACGCACGCGGGATTTTGGCATCAGCAACGCGTGCGTGCCTGTCGCGCTATGGTTCGGGCGGTTACGGACTTCGTCCTAACCGCCCCTACGGGCTTTGCCCGCGAGGGAGCGATTTGCTGACCGGTCGTAGGGTGGGGCTTGCCCCACCATGATGAAATGCTCAGCATTGAAGTGTTGCATGGACATCGAGGTATGCAGGTGAACCCCACCCCGACCCCTCCCCACAGGGGGAGGGGTTTACATACGTAGGGTGTGTGGCGGCGCAGCCGACCCGCACGTGGGATTTGGTATCGGCACCGCGTGCGTGCCTGCGGCGCTATGGTTCGGGCGGTTACGGACTTCGTCCTAACCGCCCCTACGAACTTTGCCCGCGAGGGAGCGATTTGCCGACCGGTCGTAGGGTGGGGCTTGCCCCACCATGATGAAATGTTCGGCATTGAAGTGTTGCATGGACATCGAGGTATGCAGACGAACCCCACCCCCGTCCCCTCCCCCACAGGGGGAGGGGTTTACATACGTAGGGTGTGTGGCGGTGCAGCCGACCCGCACGTGGGATTTGGTATCGGCATCGCGTGCGTGCCTGCGGCACACACCCTACGAATGATCGCTACGTGAACTGTTCCTGCCGCTTGTGCCTCGCTAACCCAACCTGCGAGCAAAATCATCGGTTATGACCCATTGCTATAGTTTGGGCGGTTACGGATTTCGTCCTAACCGCCCCTACGGGCTTTGCCCGCGAGGGAGCGATTTGCCGACCAGTCGTAGGGTGGGGCTTGCCCCACCATGATGAAATGCTCAGCATTGAAGTGTTGCATAGACATCGAGGTATGCAGGTGAACCCCACCCCCGTCCCCTCCCCCTGTGGGGGAGGGGTTTACATAAACGAATGATGATTGCCATAGGGGCGGAGCGACGCGGCGCCCTGCGGGGGAGGGAGCTGTTCGGTGGATTTCGGCAGCGGCGGCGATTTCCGCCGTGCGTCGGGTTGTATCCGCCCGCAGGGTGATAATAAGATGCACCTGTTCTTTTCAGCCGGTAATCGCCATGTTCAAACCGCTTGCCCTTTTTGCACCGCTTTATTTCGTTGATTTGCTCGCGCTGCATATCGTCGCGCCTGCCAGCGTCGCCACGCAGTTTCACTGGTGTTATCCGCTGGTTGCGGCGGTTGCCGTCATGCTCACGGGCATGGTTGTCCGGCCAACGCGGCCGCTGGCGTTCAGCCTCATCGCGCTGCCGCTGGTGTATCTCTTGAGCTTCGCCCGTTTTGTTGGCGAGACGGTGTGGTATCTCGGTTTTGGCACGTTGCGGCAGATGCACGGCACGATGTTGCCGATGATGCTCGCCAATCTGCGCGACAATCTCACCGCCGCCGATGTGGCACTGCTGCTCGCCAATGTCGCCGCGGTCTTCCTCGCCCTGTATTTTTCCGCCCGCTGGAGTGCCAGACGATGAACGGCTGCGCGGTTTCTATTCTTTATTTTTGTGTCATTTTGCCGGGCGCGCTCGCGGCTGATGCGTTTCTCGGCAGTGGCGGGATGTTCAGCTTTTTCGGGATTGTGTTCGCGCTCATCCTTTTTGGGATGCGTCCGCGTGTATCGGAGGATTCGCCCGCGTCGCCCGCCGCGCCGCCCGCCGCGCCGCCGGATGAGCTGGCCACGCTGCACGCGCTGGTGCGGGATTTGCAGGATCAGCTCGCCGCACTACGCCGCGAGGTGCGCCAGTTGCAGGCGAAGGTCGCCAATCAGCCGCGCATTCCGATTACGTTGCCGCTGCGGCTGGAGGAGTCGCCGCAGGCGGTCAGCGCCGAGTTGCCGAAGCATTTTCCGCCGCCGGAAGCCGCGCCCGTCGCCGAAGCGCCTCCCGATGATTGGTCGTTGCCTGATGTGGCTGCGGTCGCCACGCCGGAGGAAGCCGCGCCGTTGCCAGTCAGTGAGCCGCTGCCGCTGGCGCGCCCGCCCAAGCCGCGTCCGGTGCCGCCGCCGGCTGATGATTTTACTTTTGTCGCCGGTCGCCAACCACCGCCGCGCCCGCGTCCCGCGCCTCAACTTGCGCTGCGCAAGGCCGCCGCCCGCGACGGTCAGCCGTCGCCGCTCGCCACCTTCTTCAGCGAGAATCTGCTGCTGAAGGCGGGCATTGCCATTCTCTTCCTCGGTCTCGCCTTTTTGCTGCGCTATGCCTCGGCGCGGGTGCATATTTCGCTGCCGCTGCGTTATTGCGCGGTCGCCGCCACCGCTGCGGTGCTGGCGGGCGCCGGCTGGTATTTGCGCGAGAAGCGCCGCGATTATGCGCTCGCCATTCAGGGCGCGGCGCTCGCCATTTTGTATTTGACCGCGCTGGCGGCGCTGAAGTTGCACGCGCTGCTTGACCCGCCGGTGGCGTTCGCGTTGATGGCGGCGACGACGGCGCTGTTGGTCGTGCTCGCCGTGTTGCAGAATGCGCTGGTGCTGGCGCAAATCGCCCTCGTCGGTGGCCTCGCCGCGCCGGTGCTGACCGCCAGCGGCAGTGGCAATTATGTCGCGCTGTTTTCGTATCTCGCGCTCTTGAACAGCGGCGTCGCCGTCATCGCCCGCTTCAAGGCGTGGCGCTCGCTCAATCTCACCGGCATCGGCGGCACGCTCGCCATTGCCAGCAGTTGGGGCGGCGCGTTTTATGACCCGGCGCAGTTCGCCAGCGTTGAGCCGTTCCTCATCTACCATCTCGCGCTTTATACCGCGATTGTCTGGCGTTATACGCGCCAGCGCGCCGCCGCTGCTGACCCGCCGACGCTCGCCAACCATGTCACGCTCACGGAGATTTTTGACTACTGCCTGCGCGGTTTGCAGCGCATCGGCAGTCTCGACAGCACCCTGCTCTGCGCGACCGCCCTCGGCTGTTACGGCCTGCAATACGGCATCGCCGCCCATCTGCCCTACGGCGCGGCGGGGTCGGCGCTGGCTTTCGCCGCGTGGTACGGCGGCGTCGCCCAGCTTGCCCGCCCGCTGGCGGAATTGCGCCCGCTGCGTGAGGCCTGCCTGCTGCTCGCCGCGCTGTTTGTCCTGCTCGCCATTCCGCTCGCCTTCGATGGCCGCTGGACGGCAAGCAGCTGGAGCCTGCAAGCGGCGCTCGTTTACTATCTGGCGACGCGCCATGCCAACCCCATCAGCCGCCTCGGCGCGCTCTCGCTACAAACCGCCGCCGTACTCGCCCTGCTCGCGCATTACCGCCTTGACCCGGACGCCGCCATTGTCCTGCACGGCTCGCTCAGCGCGACGCTAATCACGGCGGCGAGCGGCATCGCCATCCTCCTCACCGCCGCGAAGCAGGGCGACGACGACCGCGCGCAGTGGGAGCGCAACCTGCTCGGCGCGGTCTTCCTCGGCACCCTGCTGATTGCCCTCGCGCTGCCGCTGCTCATTCTCCCCGCCCAATGGGCGGCCACCGTCTGGCTGGTGGAAACCAGCGCCGTCTATCAGCTCGGCCTGCGCCTCGGCAACGACATCGCGCGTCAGGCCGCGCTGGCACTCGCCGCCGTCGTGCTGGTCATCCTCTTTACCCGCTACCGCCTCACCCCTTACGGCGAAACCCTGCTGCAAGGCTCGCTTGGCATCGCCCTCATCATCGCCGCCTGCGGCAGCGCCAACATCCTCGGCTGGTGGCGGACGGCGCGCGAACCGGTGCCGCTGTGGGAGCTCATCGGCCAGCGCGGCAGCGCTATCGCCGCCTACGCCGCCGCCGTTGCCCTGCCGCTGCTCGCCCTGCCGAACGAATGGGCGGCACCGCTGGTCGCCATCAGCGCCTTCTTCCTCGCCCTCATCCAGTATGCGTACTGCACCGGCGCGCACGACGAACCGCACCCGGCGACGCGCGTCTTCGCCGTCCCCGTCATCTACCTGACCCTCGCCGCGAGCTTCCTCGCCACCCTCCTCGCCGACCGTCATCCGGCAAGCCTCGCCGTCGTCGCCCTCGCCATGCTCGCCACCGCCTGGCTGCACGACCGCCAGCGCCGCTACGAGCCGCAGCACTACATTGCCGCGACCCCGCTCCTCCTCTTCGGCAGCGTCAAACTCGTCTATGCCCTTGAGCCCTGGCTGGCAGTCCTCTTTCCTGCCAGCAGTTCAGTGTGGGCGCTGCTCATCACCGCCGCGCTGCTGCACGGACTCAGCCGCTTCGACTGGCGCGATGCCGGCCGCTTCGCCCTCATCTGGCTGCCGCTCTACCCGCTCATCCTCTACCTCAGCGGCTACTACGGCCACGCCGACGCTGCCCCCGGCGAATGGCTGCTGGTGAACATCGCCGCGCTAGCGCTGCACGCCCTCACCCTGCACCACAGCGAACGCGACCCGCATCCATCCGTCGCCGGACTGCGCCCGTGGCTGCACGCGCTCGGCTACAACCTGCACACGTTGAACCTGATGCGCCTCGCCAGCGCCGCTGCCATTGCCACCTTCGGCGCAGAAAGCCTGTGGCTGATGCCCGCATTGTTGGCCGCGCCGCTGCTGGCGCTCACCCTGCCGACCCTGCCCGCGCTGCAAGCGTGGACGAACCGCTACCGCGACACCTACCACGGCAGCGCCGCCCTGCCGTTGGTGGCGGCCGTCCTGCTGACGCTTGCTTACTACAACCTGCACCACAGCGGCAGCAGCCCGCCGCTGCCGTACCTGCCGTTTGCCAACCCGCTGGAAATCATGAGCCTCGCCGCGCTGTGGCTGCTGTGGCGCTGGTGGCGGCAAAGCGACCTCGCCGCGTGGACGGCCACCCTGCCCCGCGCGCTGCCGCTGGCGGTATTGGGCTGGATCATCATCAGCCTCGACATCCTGCGCATCTGGCACCACTACCTCGGCGTGCCGTGGCGCGCGCACGACCTGCTCGCCTCGTTCGGCGTGCAGGCGAGCCTCAGCCTCACCTGGGCGCTGGGGGCAATTGCGCTGATGGTGAGCGGCCACAAGCGCCAGCAACGCCGCCTGTGGACGGCAGGCGCGGCGCTGATGGGCGTGGTCATCGTCAAACTGTTCGTGGTGGAGCTGGGCGACAGCAACGGCATCGCCCGCATCGTCTCCTTCATCGGCGTCGGCGTACTGCTGCTGCTCGTCAGCTACTTCGCACCCGCGCCGAAGCGGGATGAAGACGACGGCGAAGGTTGAAGTCGGCCGACCACATTGGCGCCTATGCCGATGGCGCGGTTGAACTGACCCTGCCTTACGACAAACTGCGCGGTATCCTCAAGGACGAATATCAGCCGCAATAACCCGCAAACCGCCCCGCCTGGCACAGCGCGGGGCGGGGGCAAACTGGCACGGCTGTTGCTTTCATCTACTGGTAACCAAATAGTCATTTTTTTGTATAATGGCTGTCATAGTCAGTTAATGCTGACAGGAATTGCCGAAAAACTTCTTTATTTACAAGGAATCCAGTATGTCAAAGCAAATCACCCTCACCCTGAACGACGCCAGCGGCAACCCCATTGGCCAGTACAACATCAACACCGCAGGCAGCGCGCTGCACATCGAAGCGGTAGATGGTGCCTACTACCAGTTCACCGACCAGACGACCGGCATCGGTCCGGAAGGTCTCATCACCGAGCGCGAGGGCGATAACCTGCTGGTTTCCTTCGATGACGGCGTTGACCTGGTCATCGAAAACTACTATGGGCAAAGCCAGCCGGGCGCGCTGGTCGGCTTGCAGGCAGATGGCGGCCTCACCAGTTATCCGGTGGCCACCGCGCCGGAGCACGTCCTCGCCGAACAAATCGCCGCCGAACAGACGCTGGGTTCCGACCAACCGGTCTGGGCGCCGCTGGGCGTACTCGGCGCGGTTGGCCTCGTTGCCGCCGGTATCGGCCTCGCCAAGAATAACGACGGCGAGAAAATCCACAGCAACAACAACGGCGGAAACAACAACAATAACAACAACCCTGCGCCAAGCCCGTCGCCCAACACGCCGAACAATCCCGGCAGCCCCAACGTTCCCTCGCCGAACCCGAACAATCCGGGCAACCAAAACCCCGGTAATCCGAACAACCCTACGCCGAACCCCAGCCCGAACCCGCCGACACCGTCGCCGACGCCTTCGCCGAATCCGCAACCGCCGACGCCGAACCAGCCCGGCAGCGACCCGAAACCCCGTGCAGAAAACGACAAAGTCAAAGGCACACCGAAAGAAAAAGTCACCATTGACGTCCTCGACAACGACAGCGGTATCGATGCCAACGGCCAGCGCGACCTCGACCCGAACAGCATCCGTTTGATTGATGCTGTGGGCAACGCCGTCACCAGAATCACCGTCGCCGGGCAGGGCGAATGGAACGTCCAGTTCGGCAAAGTCACCTTCACCCCGGAGCCGAACTTCACCGGCAACCCGACTCCGGTGCAATACACCGTGAGCGACAAGGCGGGACAAGTCAGCAACAAGGCGACCATCACCGTCACCTATAACGACGGCGCAAACACCCCCGGCCTCGCGCAAATCACTGGTGACGCCAAAGTCGGCCAGACCCTCACCGCCGACATCAACGACCCGGACGGTGTTCCCGCGAGCAGCGTCAAATACCAGTGGCTTGCCGATGGCGGTGTCATTGCGGGCGCGACCGGCAAAACCTACACCGTACAACCGGGCGACCTCGGCAAAACCATCAGCGTCAAAGTCGTTTACACCGATGGTGCCGGGCACTATGAAGACATCACCTCACAGCCAACTGCCAAAGTCGCCGACGGCACCCCGGCACCGCAACCGCCGCAACCCGGCCAAAACCATCCTGGCAGCGTCGCCATCAGCGGCAACGCCAAAGTGGGCGAAAAACTGACCGCCGAAGTCCACGACGACGACCAGTTCGACGCCAGCAAAGTCAAATACCAATGGCAGCGCGACGGCCAGCCGATTGCGGGCGAAAGCGGCAGCAGCTACACCCTGAAAGCCGAAGACGTCGGCCACAAAATCACCGTCAAAGTCGAATACACCGACAACGCGGGCAACAAAGAAAGCCACGACGCGACCAGCGCCACCGTACAGGGACAAAGCTCGACCAATCATGCGCCGACCGACATCCAGCTCGCCAACAACAACGTCATCGAAGGCAAGGACGGCGCCACCATCGGCAAACTGACGACGACCGACCCTGACGCGGGTGACACCCACACCTACACCGTAAGCGACAGCCGCTTTGAAGTGACTGCCGACGGCACGCTGAAACTCAAGGCCGGACAGCACCTCGACTACGCGAGCGAAAAAACCGTCAACCTGCAAATCACCACCAACGACGGCCACGGCGGCAGCTACGCCAAAACCATCACCGTCAACGTGCAGGACGACCCGAACTATCCGGCGCCGAACCCGAATCCCAATCCGAACCCCAACCCGCAGCCGGGCAACCACGAAGGCACTGTTGCCATCAGCGGTGTCGCCAAAGTGGGCGAAACCCTGACCGCACAAGTGGCCGATCAGGACGGCGTTGACCCAAGCAAAGTCAAATACCAGTGGCTGGCTGACGGCAAAGAAATCGCGGGCGCGACCAACAGCACCTTCACCCTGACCGAAGCACAGAAAGGCGCAAAAATCACCGTCAAGGCAACCTACACCGACAACGCCAACCACGCCGAAAACATCACCAGCAGCGCAACTGACGCGGTGCGCGATGACACCACCCCGCCGCCTGCGACCAACCACGAAGGCACCGTAGCCATCAGCGGTGTCGCCAAAGTGGGCGAGACCCTGACCGCGCAAGTTGCCGATCAGGACGGCGTTGACCCGAGCAAAGTCAAATACCAGTGGCTTGCCGATGGCAAAGAAATCAGTGGCGCGACCAACAGCACCTTCACCCTGACCGAAGCACAGAAAGGCGCAAAAATCACCGTCAAGGCAACCTACACCGACAACGCCAACCACGCCGAAGACCTCACCAGTAGCGCGACCGACGCGGTGCGCGATGACACCACCCCGCCACCGACAACCAACCACGAAGGCACCGTTGCCATCAGCGGTGTTGCCAAAGTGGGCGAAACCCTGATCGCGCAAGTCGCCGATCAGGACGGCGTTGACCCCAGCAAAGTCAAATACCAGTGGCTGGCCGACGGCAAAGAAATTGCCGGTGCAACCAACAGCACCTTCACCCTGACCGAAGCACAGAAAGGGGCGAAAATTACCGTCAAGGCGACGTACACCGACAACGCCAACCATGCCGAAGACCTCACCAGCAGCGCGACTGATGCCGTTACCGACGGCAACACCCCGCCGCCTGCGGCCAACCACGAAGGCACTGTAGCCATCAGTGGCGTTGCCAAAGTGGGCGAAACCCTGACCGCACAAGTGGCAGACCAAGACGGCGTTGACCCAAGCAAAGTCAAATACCAGTGGCTGGCTGACGGCAAAGAAATCAGTGGCGCGACCAACAGCACCTTCACCCTGACCGAAGCACAGAAAGGCGCAAAAATCACCGTCAAGGCAACCTACACCGACAACGCCAACCACGCCGAAAACATCACCAGCAGCGCAACTGACGCGGTGCGCGATGACACCACCCCGCCGCCTGCGACCAACCACGAAGGCACCGTAGCCATCAGCGGTGTCGCCAAAGTGGGCGAGACCCTGACCGCGCAAGTTGCCGATCAGGACGGCGTTGACCCGAGCAAAGTCAAATACCAGTGGCTTGCCGATGGCAAAGAAATCAGTGGCGCGACCAACAGCACCTTCACCCTGACCGAAGCACAGAAAGG
>NZ_DBHKZK010000005.1:0-10579 GCF_057314735.1 Cardiobacterium sp. | reverse complement strand
GCCTTGCAGCATAAGGCTTACAGCGTTTTTTAGCTCCTTTTTTGTCCTATACGCCCTATATTCTGTTGTTGGGTTACGCGCTGCGCGCTAACCCAACCTACGCGCAAAATCATCGTGTTATGACCAATTATAGCCATCCACCGAAAGCCTCATACGGTGTTGCGCCGCTTCGCCGTACAACCACGTACTGCCTTCAGCGGCGCGCCTTGTCTGAAACTTTCGGTGGATGGCTATATTATCGTTCGGGCGGTTACGGACTTCGTCCTAACCGCCCCTACGGGCTTTGCCCTACAGGGGAGGGAAATTTTTCAAATGTAATCAACCCGTAGAGGCTGTTTACAATTCAGCCGCAACCCTTTAGTAGGTTGAGTTAAGGGCTGTTTACAATTTAGGCCTCCCTCCTCCGCAGGGCGAAGCCCGCAGCGGGCGGGTTCCGTGCGTAGGGTGTGTGGCGGCGTAGCCGACACGCACGCGGGATTTTGACATCGGCAAACGCGTGCGTGCCTGCGGCACACACCCTACAAACCAAGCCAGCCATGCAACCGCATTGGATTGGGCGTGTTTATGGCTGAATGGTAAACACGCCTTAACCAAACCTACGCGCAAAATCATTGTGTTATGACCAATTATTATCGTTCGGGCGGTTACGGACTTCGTCCTAACCGCCCCTACGGGCTTTGCCCTGCAGGGGAGAAATTCAAATTACAAACAGCTCCTAAACGGTGTTACGCCGCCTGACCGGGCATCCTAAAAAATGGCAGAGCCGTTTTTTAGGGAAACCCGCGCTGTACAACTCTGTCTTCAGCGACGCGCCGGGGCTGAATTTTTCGGTGAAGAGCGATAAAAAACCGGCCTTGCGGCCGGTTTTTTTTGATGCCTTACGCCGCCCAGAAGTCGCGTGGCGCATCCAGTACCGGTTTGACGATGCCTACCCGGATGGCGTAGTCGCCGAAGCCTTCGTTTTTTTCGCGGTCGCGCGCCCAGCCACCAATCCAGCCGTCAAGGATTTCGAGGATTTCCGGCTCGGTGATGTTTTCCTTAAAAAGGCGCGGGATGCGCGTGCCTTCGCGGTTGCCGCCCGCGAAGAGGTTGTATCTGCCAATGGCTTTGCCGACGAGGCCGATTTCGGCGAGCATCGCCCGGCCGCAGCCGTTCGGGCAGCCGGTGACGCGCAGGATGATGTGTTCGTCCGGGATGCCGTGTTTGGCGAGTATCGCATCCACCTGGTCGATGAAGCCGGGGAGGAAGCGCTCGGCTTCGGCCATTGCCAGCGGGCAGGTGGGCAGCGAGACGCAGGCCATGCTGTTTTCCCGCTGTTTGCTGGTTTTTGGGTCAATTAGGCCGTGTTCGCGCGCAATCGCCTCGATGCGTTTTTTGTCTTTCGGCGGGATATTGGCGACGACCAGATTTTGGTTGGCGGTCAGGCGGAAGTCGCCTTTGTGGATTTCGGCGATTTTGCGCAGGCCGGTTTTGGGTTGTTTGCCGCCCGGCTGGTCGGTGATGCGGCCGTTTTCGATAAAGAGCGTCAGGTGCCAGTTGCCTTCTTCGCCTTTGACCCAGCCGATGCGGTCTCCCCGCGTGGTGAACTGGTAGGGGCGGATAGGCTCGAATTTGATGCCCATCCGTTTTTCGACTTCGGCCTTGAAGACGTCCACGCCGACGCGCTCCAGGGTGTAGCGGGTGCGCGCGTGTTTGCGGTCGCTTCTGTCGCCCCAGTCGCGCTGGGTGGTGACGACGGCTTCGGCGCAGTGCAGGGTGTGGCTGAGCGGCACGTAGCCGAATTCGTAGGATTTGTTGGGGAAGGTGGTGGTGTTGCCGTGTTCGCTGGAGAGGCCGCCGCCGACCAGCACGTTGAAGCCGACGAGGTGGCCGTTTTCTTCGATGGCGACGAAGCCGAGGTCGTTGGAGTGGATATCGACTTCGTTGTCCGGCGGGATGACCACGGCGGTTTTGAATTTGCGCGGCAGGTAGGTTTTGCCGAGGATGGGCTCAACTTCATCGGCGACTTCTTTCACCAGCGGTTTCGGCGGTTCGGTGGTAAATACTTTTTCGCCATCGAGCCAGATGTCGGCGTAGGCGCTGGTGCGCGGCAGGAGCTGCATACTGATTTTTTTCGCCCATTCGTAGGCCTCTTTGTGCAGGCTGCTTTGTACCGGGTTGGTGGTGCAGAGGACGTTGCGGTTCACATCGCTGGCGGTGGCAATTGAGTCAAGTCCCAGCCGGTGCAGCCATTGGTGCATCGGCTTGATGTTGGGTTTCAAGACGCCGTGATACTGGAAGGTCTGGCGGTTGGTGAGGCGGATGGAGCCGTAGAGGGTGTGCTCGCCCGCAAATTCGTCAATGCCGACCCACTGCTGCGGGGTGATGATGCCGCCGGGCAGGCGGCAGCGCAGCATCATGCTTTTCAGCGGTTCGAGTTTCTGCTCGCCGCGTTCGGCGCGGATGTCGCGGTTGTCCTGCTCGTACATCCCGTGGAAGCGGATGAGCTGGAAGTTGTCGCCGTTGAAGCTGCCGGTGATGCCGTCGGTGAGGTCGTGGCTGATGGTGCCGTGCAGGTAGTCGCTTTGGTCTTTGAGGCGTTCGTTGTCGGAGGGTTTGCCGGTCATGATGGGTTCCTTTGTTTAGAAGGGTTATTCGTAGGCTTTGTTGGGTTACGCGCTGCGCGCTAACCCAACCTACAAAGCTGATAGGCTCCCTCCCCCTGTGGGGGAGGGTCGGGGTGGGGTTAATGAATGCGGGCAGCGGTGTTGCGGATGGATACTGTCATTTTTGTTGAAGTTTAAGACTGTCTATATGGCTTTGGGTGATGGCAGGTTTGACGCTACCCCCTCCCCAACCCTTTCTCGCACTACGCGCGAGCTGTTCCAGTCCCGCTGCGGACGCTGGCGCGTCCTGCGAGGGAGGGGGCGAAATGGATGGGCGGTTGTCGAACCGCCTGTCCGCGATGCGGCAACTGCTGTTGCGGCAACCACCGATCGACCCCCTCCCCCACAGGGGGAGGGGTTTTTAGAGAAATCCCCACGCGCGCTGGTATTCGACGCGGATTTGATAATCGCGGTCGGCGAAACCGGCGGCGCGCAGCGCCCGCTTCAGTTCGCTGCCTTCGCCGTCGTGGCTGACCGCCAGCCAGCCGCCACGCCGGTCGGCGACGGCAAAGGCGCGCGATGCGAGCCAGTCGCGCAGGGCGCCGTTGCGCGGATCATGCGGCGGGTGGGCGCTATTGACGGTGATTTGAATATTGACCAGGCTCATCGGGATTCCTTGAAGTTCGTAGGGGCGGTTAGGCGAAGCCGTAACCGCCCGCGTATGGCGGCGGTTTTACACGCCCAGACTGCGCCAGTAGGCATCAAACACATGATTGGAGAGCCAGTAGCCCAGCGGCAGGTTGATGGCGACGCCAATGGCGAAGGCGAAACACGGCTTGAGACCGACCGCCGCCAGCTCGCGGAAGCGCGTGGTCAGGCCGATGCTGAGGAAAGTCAGGGTGAAGAACCAGCCGCGCAAATCTTTCAGCGCCTTCAGCGCCTCGTCGCTGTACGCCTTGCCCGCATCCGCACCGAGCGCGGTGATGACGGCGGTGGTCAGCAGCGAGGCGACGAAAAAGCCGAGAATGAATTTCGGGAAACGCTGCCAGATTTCGCGGCGGTCAATGCGCTCGCTGCTCGCCGCACTTTGCCGTTCCCACACCGTCACCGCGAGAATGGCGACGAGAAACGCCCAAATACCGACGAACATATCGCGTCCGACCACCTTCATCAGGGTAAAGGCCTCCGTCGCCGCTTCATGACCGATGGCTTCGGCGGCGGCGAACCCGGCGGCGTCGGCAAATTCCGACGTGCCAATCCACGCCCCGGCGACGCCCGGATGCAGGCCGAGGGTGCGGCTGGCGGCGGGCAGCAAGAAAATCATTACCACCGCCCAAACGATAACGAGCGAAATCGCCATCGAAACGTGCGCCTTCTCCGCGCGGCAGGCGCCGCCGATGGCAATCGAGCCGGAAACGCCGCAAATCGAACCGCCCGCGCCGAGGCAGGCGGCAAAGCGGCGGTCAAGACCAAACAAACGGGTGGCGGCAAAATAAATACTGGAAAACGTGACGACGGAAACAATCAGCGCCTGACCAATCGCCGCCGGACCGGCGCGGAGGATGATGGTAAACGGCAGCGTCGCGCCCATCAGCACAATACCCGTTTTCACAAAATACTCGGTGCGTAGCGCCTCGCCAAACCACGCGGGCAGGCGCAGCGTGTTGCCGATAGCGAGGCCGACAAACAGCGCCACCAGCGGCGACTCCAGTTGCGCGCTCTTCACCGCCGCATTGGCGCTGACAATCAGCACGGCGACGGCGAGCAAATACAGCACAGAAAAACCGCGCAGAAAGCGGCGGACGTCATAACCGAGACTGCGCGCGCCGAGGGAGAGGGTGCTGGCGAGCAGCAAATAAAGACCGAACGCGCCGGGCAACTTCGCGGGCAACTTGGCGGCAAGCTCGCCGAAAGACTTCCAGCCGGGCGCGGAAAAAGTGAAATACGGCAGCACCTTGCCGCTGTTGGTCAAAAACAGGGCGGTCGCGGCGACGACCAGACCGAGGCCGATGACAATCGCCCAACTGTCTTCCTTCTTGAACCACACCGGCGGCGGCGCACGGCGGGCGGATTTGACTTCGCGTTCATCAGATTGCAGCCCGTCAAGGGCGAGGGTGTTACTCATGGGTGGCTCCTGTAATGGTTGAAGCCCGCATGATAGGAATCCGCCGCGCCGCTGTGAAATAGCGCTTTTGCCTGCCGTCATAACTTTTTGGCATAAGCGCCTGTTCAAAAACTTGGGGGAATCGCATTTTTCCGTATGCTTGTGTAGGGAACTGAAAACAGGGAAAGCAGCAGATATACCCCCTCTCTCGCTACGCGAGCAATGCTTGTCCCTGTGGGAGAGGGTTGGGGTGAGGGCGGAAGATTGCTGCGACCCGCGTAGCGACGGCTCTCAAAACGAATTGCAAACACGCCGCGGGTTGCCGAAACGGGCGGTTACGGACTTCGTCCTAACCGCCCCTACGTGCTTTAACGGTGGGGCAAGCCACACCCTACCCACAGAAATTCGTCATAGGGTGTTGGCGGCACAGCCGACACGCACGCGGGAAAACCGGGAAAAACGCGCGTATTTGCGGTACACGCCCTACGGGTTGTCGAAACGGGCGGTTACGGACTTCGTCCTAACCGCCCCTACGTGCTTTAACGGTGGGGCAAGCCACACCCTACCCGCAGCGCGATAAATGGCGACCGCGCCCTGCTCACCACGTCCCGCCCGCGCCGCCGCCAGCGGAGCTGCCGCCACCTCCGCCGTAATCGCTGGATGAGGAAGACGACGACGATGAGGAGGAGAAGGGAGAGGAGAAACTGCTGCGGCTGCTGTAGCCGCCGCTGCCGTCATCGTCATCATCATCGTCGGAGCCGTCCCCGCCGCTTTCTCCGCGCATGAGCGCCTGGACGATGCGGCGCAATCCGCCTGCGACGATGTAGGCGGCAATGAGGATGGTGAGAACCTGCGGCAGGGAGTGGCCGGCGAGGTAGAAACCGCCCCCGGCCAACGCCAGCAGCACGATGCGCGCCGGGGGGCGCAGGCAGGCGGCGACAGCGGTGAGGAGGAAAACGAGCATCCCGGTGGTTTCTGAAAACGCATCCGCCGTGTGTTCGGCATCATCCGTCTGTCCGGCCAAAGCGAGACGCTCTGTCGGGTCGGCCTGCAAGTGTGCGGCGATTTCGTCCACGCCCGTGTTTAGCCCGGCGGCGAAGCGGCCTTGTTTGAAGGACGGCACCATGTCGTTGATGATTTTTTTGGCGAAGGCGTCGGGGAGGTCGCCCTCAAGGCCGCGCCCGGTGATGATGCGGATGGCGTGCTCTTTTTCGCTCAGCAAGATGAGCAGGCCGTCGTTGCGCGTGCGGTCGCCCAATTGCCAGCGGTCAAAAACGGCCATGCCGTAGTCAAAGTCGCTCATGCCGTTCAGGTTATCGACCAGCACGATGGCGCCCTGCATCACTTGCGCCTGGTGCAGACCGCGCAGTTTTTCGTTGAGCGCTGCCGCATCCGCTGGGGCAAGCATTCCCGCCTGGTCAATGACGGGGTCGGTGCCGATGGCGAGTTTTTCCGGCGCAATCGCCTGCGCCGCGCCCGCGAGGAAGGCGAACAGGAGCAGCAGCCGTTTCATGGGAAGCTCACTTGCGGCGCGGTGGCAGCCGCTTCGTTTTCCGCCTCAAAGTTCGCCTTGGCGTGCAGGTCGCTCAGGCGCGCGATGAGGCTCGTTGGGAAGGTGCGGATGCGGCTGTTGTAGTCGCGGACGTGTTCGATGTAGCGGTTGCGCGCGGTGGCAATGCGGTTTTCCGTGCCTTCGAGCTGGGTCTGCAAGGCTTCAAAGTTGGCGCTTGCCTTGAGGTCGGGGTAGCTCTCGGCGACGGCGAGCAGGCGCGCGAGGCCGTTGCCCAGCTCGCTCTGCGCGGCGCGGTAGCGCTCCAGCGCGGCGGGGTCATTGAGCTGTTCGGCGCTGAGGTGGACGCCGCTGGCGCGGCTGCGCGCTTCCACCACTTGCGCGAGCGTCGCCTGTTCGTGGGCGGCGTAGCCTTTGACGGTGGCAACGAGGTTGGGGACGAGGTCGGCGCGGCGCTGGTACTGGTTTTCGACTTCCGCCCAGGCGGCGGCAACGCTTTCGTCGGCGCGTTGCAGGCCGTTGTACATTTTGATGGTGAAGCCGCCGCAGATGAGGGCGAGCGCGGCAAGGATGAGGGGCAGGCGTTTCATGGAGGCTCCGGTTGTGGGTTCGGGCAGAGTGTATAGCAATCCCCCCAAAGCCTCATACTGTGTTGCACCGCCTCGCCGTACAACCGCGTACTGTCTTCGGCGGCGCGCCTTGTCTGAGGCTTTAGGGGTATCGCTATAGCGCCGCTTGTGGCAAAGAAAAAGCGGCTCCCCTGTCGGGAAGCCGCTGTGTTTGCGGGCGGTCAGGCCAGTTCGACCGGGCCGTGGTTGTCGCAGTGGTCGCCGTGCGGGTGGTGCAGGTGGCCATCGACGAGGTAATCGACGTGGTCGCCATGCGGCACCGCTTCGTGGCCGCAGCCGGGGCCATGGACGTGTCCGGCTTCGTGGCCGCCGCAGTGGTGGTCGGGCGTGCAGGCGTCCGGGTTGGTGGCGCTGACAGCGTTGCGGTGTTCATCAACGTGGTCGCCATGCGGGTGGTGCAAGTGGCCGTCGTGCAGGTAATCGACGTGGCCGTCGTGTTTGATGGCGGTGTGACCGCAGCCCGCGCCGTGTTGGTGCGTGTGGTTGGCGTGGTGCGGTTCGTGGCAGCCGCAGCCGCAGTTGTGTTCGCTCATGTGTGAGTCTCCGTTGTGTTGTGAATGGGGCGCGCATTTTAGGGGATTTATGCGCCGTATTGCACGGCTTCGCCACGCCAGCCGCTTGCGCGCAGGAATTGTTCCCAGGTCAGCGCGGCGGGGTCGATGCGGCGGCTCCAGCCGAGGTCGCGTTCCGGGCGGTAGTAGCCGTATTCGGCGGCGTAGTGGGTCATGCCGAGCAGCTCTTGTACCAGCGCTTCGTTGTCGGCGAAGGCGGGGTAGTATTGCAGCAGTTCGTCGCGTTCGTAGGCGCTGCGGTATTCGGCGCGGATGCCGGTTACGCGGCTGAAGGTGGCGACGAGTTCGCGCGGGGTGAGGAGGTCACCGATGACGGGCAGGGTTTGGCCGTGGTAGTGGTCGGGGCGGGCGAGGATTTCGGCAACGGCGGGACCGGTGGCGGTGAGCGGATCAACAAAGGGCGCGCGGCAGTCGGCGGGCAGGTAAACCGGCATCAGCAGGGTGTCGCCCTCGTAACGCGGCAGGTAGTACTCCAGCAGGTTGGTGTAGAAAAAGGCGAGCAGGATGAAGCTGTGCGCCACCGGCAGGCCGCGGATGTGGTCGGCGATGCGCGCCTTGTCGGTGAAATGCGGCGCGTAGTGGCGCCCGGCGCTGATGGCATCAACGTTTTCCAGGGTGCTGAAGATGAGGTGTGGTACGCCCGCGGCGACGGCGGCATCGGCCAGGGCGCAGCCGAGGGGGAATTCGTCGGAGTCATTGGGCAGGGTCGGCGGGGTCATGAGGAAGGCGCTGTCCGCCCCGCGAAAGGCGGCACGCCAGGCGGCATCATGGCCGACGGCGAGCGGTGCGGCGACGACTTCCGCGCCGAGGCGGGCGAGGGCTTGTGCCTGCGGCGCAGCAGGGTTGCGGGTCAGCGCGCGCACGCGGTATTGTCCGCTGCGCAGCAGGGTGGTGGCGACGCTGCGCCCCTGTTTGCTGGTAGCGCCAGCGATGGCGACGAGGGGTTTCATGGGGTTCTCCGGTGTGGGTATGACGGGCAGTATCGGCGCGCCTCTGCCGGGGAACAAGAGCTATCCTTTTGAACAGGTTATATATGAAAGACGAATGTATGAGCGATTTTGTCCGCCTGAACGGCAAGGTGTACCCTTGCCCGGTCAGTCTGGCGATGGATTTGGTCGGCGGCAAATGGAAGGCGGTGATTCTTTATCATCTGCAGGACGGCAGCAAACGTTTTGCCGAATTGCACCGCCATTTGCTTGCCGCGACCGAGGCGACGCTGAACCGCCAGCTCCGGCAACTGGAAGCGGACGGGCTGATTTGCCACACGGTGTTTGGCGAGAAACCGCCGCTGCGCAGTGAATACGCGCTGACGGATTTTGGCCGCAGCGTTGTGCCGGTGCTCAATGCGCTGATGCAATGGGGCAACGGCATCGTCGCGGCGCGGGGTGAGCGGGTGTAGGGGGCTATAGAGCAATCCTCGCAAAGCAGTTCGTTGGTCGGCCATTCATGGCCGACACCAAAAAATGTCGGGCATAAATGTCCGACCTACAAACCAAGCGGACGACAAGTTTGCCGGTCGGCCATTCATGACCGACAATAAAAAAAACGCCGGGCATAAATACCTGGGCGGGCTGTTCACCATCACCAGTCATTCACAACCAGAGAGAACCCATGTTTACCCGATTAGCATTGCTTGACCATTTTGAAGATGCCCCGCAACTGGCGCGACTTGCGCAGTCGGCGGTGGCGTTGTATCCGCAAGAGCCCAATATCGTCCTCATCCGCCTGCGCCAGTTCGGCGAAGCGGTGCTGCAATATTTGGCGGAGCGCTGGCAACTGGACACCGGCGGGCTGGACACGCCGCTCGATGTGCTGCGGCTGCTCGATTACAAGCTGCTCGCGCCGGAAAAAATTATCGACACTCTCAACGAGCTGCGCGTCAAGGGCAACCAGGCCGTGCATGATTTGCACGAAGACCCCGCCGACGCGGCGGCCAACTTGCAACACGCCGAGACGGTGGCGCAGTGGCTCTACGACACCTTCATCCTGCCGGAGCAGTTGATTGCCGAACGCGCCCGGCGCGAAGCCGAAGACCAGGCCGCCCATGCGGCGGCAAAGGAGCGCGCCGCGCTGGAAGCGAAAGACCTCGCCAAATTCCTTGCCGAGGAAGAGAAACAGGCGGCGAAGGCGCGCAAACAGGCGCAGCGCGAGGCGAAACGCGCCGAACGCGCCATCGAAAAGGCCGAGCGGAAAGCGCAAATCGCGGCGGAAAAACAGCAGCGCGTCCGCCAGTATGAAGAAAAAACCCGGCTGCGCCGCGCGCGCCAGCAGGAATATCAGCGGCGGGTACGCCGCGCCGAGGCGTTGTACGCGGAGGGCAAGCGCTTCAAGGCAGAGCGGGATTATGTCAATGCTGTGCGCTGTTTTTCCGAGGCGGCCGAAATCGGCTCTGCGCGCAGCATGGTGCAAATGGGGCTGGCCTACAGCAACGGCTGGCTGGGCAAAAAAGACGCGGCAAAAGCGTTTTACTGGAACAGTCGCGCTGCCCAAAAGGGTGATGTTGACGGCGTGAACAACTTGGCGATTTGCTATACCAGGGGCGAGGGCGTCGCCGCCGACCCCGAGCGCGCCATGCGTCTCTACCGTCAGGCGGCGCGGGACGGTTATGCCATCGCCCAGCACAATCTGGGAACCCAGTACCGCAAGGGGGAACTCACCAAACGCAACCTGAAACAGGCTATCGTCTGGTACAAAAAAGCTGCCGCCCAAGGCGTGCCCCAGTCAAATTACTGGCTGGGCAGGATTTTTTGGCATCTGGGCGACCCGGACGAGGCGGTCAGGCATATGCGCCGTGCCGCCAAACGCGGTCATGCCGACTCTATTGAATGGCTGAAACAACACGGCCTTTCTCCTTCCGACCCTTCGTAATCTGCCTGTAAGAGCCCGTTCAAAATCTTGGGGAATCGCATTTTTCGTGTGCTTGTGTAGGGAACTGAAAACCGGGAAAACAGCCAATATGCTCCCTCTCCCTGTGGGACTGGGACAGCTCGCGCAGCGACAAGCATTGCTTGCGAAGCAAGAGAGAGGGTTGGGGTGAGGGCAGCAAAGCCATTGAAAAACAGTAATTTCAGCTCATGAGCAATATCGCTCACCCCCACCCCGACCCTCCCCCGCTGCGGGCGCTGCGCGCCCTGCAGGGGAGGGGGGACAATTTGGCGCAGCAATTCAAATTTGTGTGG
>NZ_DBHKZK010000004.1:0-9135 GCF_057314735.1 Cardiobacterium sp. | reverse complement strand
GCAGCAAATAATTGAAAAAGCAGAATTTCGGTTTATCGATAATATCGCTACCCCCACCCCGACCCTCCCCCGCTGCGGGCTTCGCCCTGCGGGGGAGGGGGATTTTTCAATGGTAAACAGCCTTTAAGAGCCTGTTTAGAGTCTGGGAATACCTGTTTTCTTGTGTGAACGGGAGCAGGTAAAACCGCCGATATACTCCCTCTCCCTGTGGGACAAGCATTGCTCGCGTAGCGAGAGAGGGCTGGGGTGAGGGCAGCAAATAATTGAAAAAGCAGAATTTCGGTTTATCGATAATATCGCTACCCCCACCCCGACCCTCCCCCGCTGCGGGCTTCGCCCTGCGGGGGAGGGGGAATTTCGCTTTTACCCGCAGACTCTAAACAGGTTCTAACCTAACCTACAAAGATTCACGGCTGAATTGTAACCACACCCTACCGACCAACGCGCTGGGGCTTATCCCTCTGGCGACAACGGATCTCCCCACCCTACGCCGCCCAGGCGTCGGCGATTTCTTCCGCCTGCTCCAACACGAACTCAACCGCGGCGGCTTCCGCGTCCGGCGGGTATTTGTAGCGCTTCAGCGCGCGTTTGACCAAAAGGCGCATCTGCGCGCGCACGCCGTCCTTGTATTTCCAGTCGATGCTCGCCGACTGGCGCAGTTTTTCGGTGATTTCCTTGGCGAGCGCTGCCAGTGTCGCCTCCGCCATTTGTTCGCGCGCGCTTTGGCTGCGGGCGAGGGCATCGTAAAACGCCAGTTCCGCTTCAGAAAGCCCCAGTTTTTCGCCGCGCGCGAGGCGTTCTTGCAGTTCGCGCGCGAGGTCCACCAGCTCCTCCAGCACTTCGATGACGCTCAGGTTGTGGTTGTTGTAGCGGTTAATCGCTTCTTCCAGCCGCGCGGCGAAGTCTTTTTGCGCAGCGAGGTTGTTGCCCGCCGTTTCGCGGATTTTCGCTTGCAGGTAGCGTTCGGCGGCGGCGACCCACAGGTGCGGCGTGTCGCTCGCTTTCACTGTGTGCAGGAAGTCGTCGGAGAGTAAATCCAGCCGCGCCTGCGGTTTGCCGAGCAGGTCAAACAGGTCAATCACGCCGTCGGCGCTGATGCTTTGATTGATGAGCGCGGTCAGTTGCAGCAGGCGGTCGCCACCGCTGGCGTTGTCGGCGCGTTTGGCCAGCACCGCGCGCACCGCGTCGTAAAAGGCGATTTCTTCGCGGTACGGCGCGGTCTCGTCGCGCGCGCCGCAGAGGGCGAAGCCTTTTTTGGCAAGACGTACCGCGTCGAGGAAACGTTTTTTGCGTTGCAAGTCGCGGTCGGTGTGGTTCAGCGCGCTGATGTGTTCGGCGGCGCGGCGGATGTGCGCCAGCAGCGCCTGCGGTTCTTTTTCCGTGAGCGCGGCGGCGACGGCAAAGACGCGGCCGTTTACCGGGGTGGCAAACTGGCCGCGCACCACTTCCAGATGCTCCTGCATTTTGGCGAACACCGCGCCGATGTCGCGCGTCATCTCGCCCTTGCCGCCGTCGCGCGAGTAGCGCTGCGTCGCCTTTTTCAGCTCGTCGGTGAGGCCGATGTAATCGACCACCAGCCCGCCGTTGTCGCGGCTTTTGTTTTTGAAGACGCGGTTTACCCGCGCAATCGCCTGCATCAGGTTATGCCCCTGCATCGGCTTGTCGAGGTACATGGTGTGGCAGCAGGGCGCGTCAAAGCCGGTGAGCCACATGTCGCGCACGATGACCATTTGCAGCGGGTCGTCCGGGTCTTTGAAGCGCTTTTCCAGCAGTTTTTTCTCGTCGCGGCTGTAGAGGTGCGGCTGGAATTCGGGCGGGTCGCCCGCCGCACCAGTCATGACGATTTTAATCGCGCCGCCGTTCACATCATCGCTGTGCCAGTCCGGGCGCAGGGCGATGAGGTGGTTGTACAAATCAACGCAAACACGACGGCTGACCGCGACCACCATCGCCTTGCCGGGCGCCATCTGGTTGCGCTGCGCGAAATGCTTGACCAAATCGGCGGCCAAATCGCGCAGACGGGCATCCGCGCCGAGAATCTGCTCGCGCAGGCGCAGTTTGGCGCTGGCTTCGTCGTCGTCATCGAGCGCGTCAAACAGCGCGCGCGTCTCCGCTTCATCGAAATGCAGGCGGATTTGCCGCGCCTCATAGACAATCGGTACGGTGGCGCCGTCGGCAACCGCATCTTGCAAGTCATATACCGAAACATAGCGCCCGAACACCTCTTGCGTGTCCTTGTCGTCAAGGCTCAAAGGCGTGCCAGTGAAGCCGATGAAAGAAGCGTTGGGCAGGGCATCGCGCAGATGGCGGGCGTAACCGGCGCGCATCTGCCCGCCGCTGCCAACCTTCATGCCGAAGCCGTACTGACTGCGGTGCGCCTCGTCGCTGATGACGATGATATTGCGCCGTTCGTTCAGCGCAGGGA
The DNA here is from genome assembly GCF_057314735.1 of Cardiobacterium sp. Taxonomy (NCBI): domain Bacteria; kingdom Pseudomonadati; phylum Pseudomonadota; class Gammaproteobacteria; order Cardiobacteriales; family Cardiobacteriaceae; genus Cardiobacterium; species Cardiobacterium sp. Next base: position 6,710 of record NZ_DBHKZK010000004.1, on the reverse strand, counting down.
AGCGCTCCTCATCCTCGCGCGGCGCGAACTTCTGCACGGTGGTGAAAAACACCCCGCCCGCCGCCCGCTCCGCCAGCATGCGGCGCAAATCCTCGCGACTGTCCGCCTGCAGCGGCGCTTGTTTGAGTAAATCCTGCCCGGCGCTGAAGGTCTGGAAGAGTTGCCCGTCCAAATCGTTGCGGTCGGTAACGACCACCAGCGTCGGATTTTGTAACGCCCGCTGCGCCAGCAGCTTGCCCGCATAAAACAGCATGGAAATCGACTTGCCCGAACCCTGCGTGTGCCACATCACGCCGATGCGCCCGTCGCCGTCGGCGCTGGACGCGGCAAGCGTCGCCGCCACCGCCGCATTCACCCCGTAAAACTGGTGATAGGCGGCGCATTTCTTGATGGTTTGCCCGCGCCCGTCGCGCTCAAACAGCACAAAAAAGCGCAGGTAATCCAAGAGCGTCTCCGGGCGCAGCAGCCCTGCCACCACCCCGGCAGGCTCGTCGGCAAACGGCACGCGCGCGCTGTTTGCCGTCTCATCGACCACCCGCCACGGCATAAAACGCTGCCAGTCGGCAGAAAGCGAGCCGATGCGCGCATTCATGCCGTCGCTGACGACGAGCAACTGATTGCAGACGAACAAATCGGCGATTTCCTCTTTGTAGGTCTGCAACTGGTTAAACGCCGCCTGCAAATCCGCCTTTTCATTGAGCGGATTTTTCAGCTCCAGCACCACCAGCGGCAGACCGTTCACAAAAAGAATGACATCGGGAATGCGTTTGCCGCGCGTACCGCGGATTTCCAACTGATTGACCGCGATGAAGCCATTCGCCTGCGGATTTTCAAAATCGACCAGCATCGCTTGCCGCGTCTGCGCCTCGCCATCCGCGCGGTAGTTGACCGGCACGCCATTGCGCAGCCAGCCGTAAAAAGTGCGGTTGCGCTCAAGCAAGTCGCCGACCTCGGCTTTCATTACCGTGCGCACTACCTCATCGACCGCATCCGATGGCAGTTCGGGATTGAGCCGGGCGACCGCTTGCCGTAGCTGCTCGGTAAAAACGACGCCCGCCATACTGCCACGGGCAAAATCGCCCTCGGCAATGGGTAAATCCTTGCCGTATTTATGCTGCCAGCCGACGGCTTGTAATTGTTGCAGACAGGTGTCTTCGATAAGTTTTTCATTGATTTTGGGGGGCATGGGGGTTCCTTTGGGTTAATGAGAGGGTGGGTCTTGACCTTATGAAATCCCCCTCCCCCGCAGGGCGAAGCCCGCAGCGGGGGAGGGTCGGGGTGGGGGTAGCGATATTTATGCCGCATCAATGGTTAATTAAGTCATTCGCTGTTCTTTCTCAAAAATGGAATGCCATTTTTATTTCCAAATATTGGTTTAAAACCACAAGCGGAGGGTTATAGAAACAGATGGTTTTGCATCAAATTGTTTTACCCCCACCCCAGCCCTCCCCCGCTGCGGACGCTGGCGCGTCCTGCGAGGGAGGGGGTAAATTGGCGCTTGCAATTCTTTCAGTTTCATCACGCGGCAAAGATTTCTTTGTAGTTTTGCAAATTGGATTAGACAACCATTCGCTAATTATTCAGCGATAGACTCCCTCCCCCGTGGGGGAGGGCTGGGGTGGGGGCAGCAGATAATTCACAATGCGACAAAAAATTAAGTTTGTTGGGTTACGCTCGTTCCTCGCTAACCCAACCTACGTTTGCTCATTCTTTTTCTTTCCCATCGGGAATTTTGTCAATTAGCTTCCCAATAATTTCCTGTATTTCAGCGTTATCGTTATTGCGATTTTTAGTCAAGTAATCTATAGGGTTATCCTTTAATGCATCAATGGTTGTTTGTAATAATAATTTTGCCATTTCTCTTCTGACCTCATTATCGCCACCAAAGTAATTAGCATTTAATGAGTATGCGTAATTTAAGTAAGACCTTGCAAGGACTTTCTTATATAGATAAACCTGCATCATTATCCTGTTTTCTTTTATTTTGGATGAAAAATAAAATAAGAGCAGCAAGAAAGGAATAGATAAATAAAACCTTTTTAGTATAGAACCTATGACATTTTCGCTTAAATCAAACCAAGAAATCAGCATAAAGGATATAAATGAAATAATTAAAGATTTTATAAACAATGCCTCATTGACTTGCAATGCGAGTTCTTGTTTTTCATATTCTTTTTTAAATTCATAATCTAAACTACCAATGGCAGCCTCACCAAATTGTTGCTGTGCTTGAGTTCTAATTTCATTTTTTATCTGGTTTATAGCATTATTTAATCTAGCATTCATTCCCATGAAATCTTTTATTTCTCCAACATTTTCTAGTTTATTTCTTATCTCATTTAAATTATTTTCAAGTAGGTCTTCATATTTTAATGGGAAGTTGATTGGATAGCTAACATCCTCATTGAATATTTCATTTACTCTTGATAGTAGAATATGTAAGTTTTCCAGTTCTACTTTATCAACAAATGAAAGCGCCACAAGGTTGAAATATGGCTTGATGTCTTCAATGATATATTGAATCTCATCATATGTATCTCGATTGTTAAAGCTAGTGCTTTCAAGTTCGCTCTTTACGATTTTAAATAATTTAATGACTTCTTCAATAGAGTGATTCATTTAAATATCTCCTTTCAGCAACTGCGGCAATAGTAGGTCTCTTATATGAGCTAAATTGTCATTTTCGGCGAGTGTAAATTTCCTTTTGTGATACAGACCGCCAATATAACCTTGATGCAAGCTCAATAATTCATATCCTGGGGTAACAATAGATATTTGCTTAAGATGCATCGGTCCAAAATTTCTCTGCGCTGAACCAGAAGCTCTAGTTTCTAGCTCATATTGCAATTGACCAGCTATAAATCCCTCAATGAAGCCAATAGTACTTTTCTGCTTAATAGGGCGAAAGCGAATTACGCTTGTATTTAAACATAGGGGTAAATGTTCCTTACGAATAAAAGCAAATCGTCCTAACGTGCCAGATGCGGAAACTACAATATCGTCTTCTCTTAGCTGGAAGTGTGCATATTTTCCAAAGGCTTCTTCTTTGGTTATTTTATTTGCTTTATCTAAAACGATGTCTCCGTTTTGAATACAGCGAATATTGATAAATCTAATGCCATCTTCTGCGTCGGTATATTGCCAATTACGGATACCAGGTCCTTCCATGAAATCAATGATTTCAGGTAAAGGTTTCACCTCCCACCCCTCCGGGATTTCGCCGAAGTTTTCGGTGGGGGTGAGGGCGGCGGGGAATGCGGCGGCGAGGTCGGCGAGTTGTTGGTAGCGGGCGGGGTCGTGTTGTTTGAGCGCGGCGAGGGCGTCGGCGGTTTTGCCGCTGATGGCGCGCATCGCCGCGTTTTCTGCGTCCGCCATGCTGCCGCCTGCCGCCAGTACTGCCGCTTTGGCGCGCGTCGGCTCGTAATCGACAAACCAGCTTTTGTAAATGGCTTGCACGATTTGTTCGAGGGTTTGGTTGGTTTGGGTGTTGAGTTGGATTTTGTTCTCTATATTTCTAAGTATAGAAGAAATCCTTTTTTGTTCAGCTTTAGACGGTATCAATAATGGAATATTAAGTAATTGCTCTCGCCCAACATTAGGAAATGTTGAGCCAGTCGCAGAAATCAATAAATTGGGTAAAGCAACTTCGATAATCGCTCGTAAAAAATGCTGGTATTCTTCTCCGTAATTGTGCCGAATTGCTGCAATTCCTCGTCCTATCGCATAGTCTTGGTCAGCCCAATTCATTTTTCCTGTGGTTGAGCCACGAACACAAAACAATAGATCAGATGCTTTTGCCTTTTTCTTAGCATCAGTTGTAAATTGAACTGGCAATGGGTGTATAAGCTGAAATTCAGTTGGACCATTTAATAAAGGAATGCCATTTCCTTCTTTATTAACAAATTCAGCCGTTGGCGATTGCCCCATCACAACTTCTGCAACATCTCTTAAAAACCCCTGTTTCCACTCACTCATAACCCAACTCCCCCAAGTTCGCTTTTATTTGTGCTTCTAATGCCGCGCCTTGCGCAAATTGTTCGTTCAGTAATGCGGTGAGGCGCGTCATTTTTTCGGCAAAGGGTTCGCTGTCTTCTTCTGTTTCTGCCGTGCCGACGTAGCGGCCGGGCGTCAAGACGTAGTCGTTGCGCGCGATTTCTTCGGTGGTGGCGGCGTAGCTGTAGGCGGGCTCGTCGTGGTAGTTGTCCGCTTTTTGCCAGCGGTGGTAGGTGGCGGCGATGCGTTCGATGTCGGCGTCGGCGAGGTCGCGTTGGGCGCGGTCTTTCATGTAGCCCATCGCGCGCGCGTCGATAAAGAGGGTTTCGCCTTGGCGCGGTTTGGCTTTGTGCAGCAGCCAGATGCAGGCGGGGATTTGGGTGTTGGTAAAGAGTTGGCCGGGCAGGGCTATCATCGCTTCCACCAGGTCGGCTTCGATGAGTGCGCGGCGGATGTCGCCTTCGCCGCTGCTTTGGCTGCTCATTGAGCCGTTGGCAAGTAGCAGCGCCATGCGCCCTGTCGGGGCGAGGTGGTGCAGCATGTGTTGTAGCCAGGCGTAGTTGGCGTTGCCGGCGGGTGGGATGCCGTAGCGCCAGCGCGGGTCGCCGGCGAGCGCTTCGCTCCACCATTCGTCGGCGTTAAAGGGCGGGTTCGCCATGACGTAGTCCATTTTTTGGTCGATGTGCTGCGGCGCGGTGAAGCTGTCCGCCGGGCCTTTGCCGAAGTTGTATTCGATGCCGCGGATGGCCATGTTCATCGCCGCCAGTTTCCATGTGGTGCGGTTTTTTTCTTGGCCGTAGATGGATATGGCGCCGCTGTCGCCCTGGTGGGCGCGGATGAAGCGCGCGGTCTGCACGAAGAAGCCGCCGCTGCCCATTGCCGGGTCATAGACGCGGCCGTGGTAGGGCTCCAGCATGGCGACGATGAGGCTGACGATGGCTTTGGGGGTGAAGTATTGGCCGCCGCGTTTGCCTTCGGCGAGGGCAAAGCGGCCGAGGAAGTATTCGTAAACGTGGCCGAGGATGTCTTTGGCGCTGAGCGCGCCGTGGCCGCTGAAGCTGGTGTCTCTGAAGAGCTGGATGAGGCCGATGAGGGTCTGGCTGCTGACGCCGTAGTCGCTGATGCGCTGGAGTACGCCTTTGAGGCGGGGGTTGTCTTTTTCGATGGCTCAAAGGCGTCGTCGATGAGTTTGGCGACGCCGCCGTGTCTGCCGCCCCAGGGGAGTTCGGCGCCGGGTTCGAGGGTGGCGACGGCGGCAATTTCGTCCCAGCGCGCCTGGCGTGGTACCCAGAAGGCGACGTCTTTGCTGTAGTAGTCGCGGTCTTCGAGTTCTTCTTGGATGGCGGCTTCGTAGGCGGCGGGGGTGGGGTAGTCGGCAGGGTATAAGTGGTAGGGGCTTGCCGGGTTTTTGAGGTCGGCTTCTATGCGCTGTTGTTGGGCGCTGAAGCTGTCGCTGATGTATTTGAGGAAGATGAGGCCGAGGACGATGCGTTTGTAGTTGGCGGCGTCCAGCTCGGCGCGGAGTTTGTCGGCGGCTTTCCACAGGTCGGCTTCGAGGCCGCTGAGGAAGGCTTGGGTTTTGGCGTTTAGCGCGTCAGGCGTGTTGGCTGTTGGCTGTTGGCTGTTGGCTGTTGGCTTGTTCATTTTACTAGTTTTCCTTTGTATTTTCAATGGTTTGTTGGTGAAACCCCGCGTTTGTTACGGGATTTTCAGGGAATTTTAGCAGGGTTGTGGTGCGCTGGCTGACGGTGATTTATATACACCTTGAGCGCTCAGGTATCGCAGATCGGGCATTTATGCCCGACGTTCGGCGATGACGATAAAGCATCGGCGGATGTTGTGAGCGCTTCCCCCAGCCCCCACGCAAAATGCGGGCGTATTTTGCGTGAGAACCCGCCCGCTGCGTTTGCTGCGGGGGAGGGGCCGAACGGCGGCAATGTTGCTATGGGCTGTTTGCAATTTGAAAAATCCTCCTCCCCTGCAGGGCGAAGCCCGCAGCGGGCGGGTTCCGTGCGTAGGGTGTGTGGCGGCATAGCCGACACGCACGCGGGAATTTGACATCGGCAACGCGTGCGTGCCTGCGGCATACACCCTACGGGCTACCTGAAAACCCAAAAACGTCGTCTGCCCCCCTTTATCAGACGGCATCACAGCCATAAGGAAACCCCATGCCCCTGCAATCTGGCGGCTACACCTTCAAACCGCATGAAATGCCCTTTATGCCGGGTTCGCCCGCCTCGCCCGATCATCCGCAAAAGCGGCGGCTCGCGTATCTCGCCATCGGCCTGCTGCTCGCGCTGTCGTCGGGCTTCCAAAACGGGCTGCTCACCGCCTCGCTGCCGCAGCTGCGCGGCGATTTGTCGCTCGATTTGCAGCAGGGCGGCTGGATTCAGGCGGCGTATTTCATGGCTTACGCCTGCATGAGCATTCTCTTTTTCAAAATCCGCAAGGCGTATGGATTGCAACGCTTTGTCCGCATCACCCTGTTCGCCCAGCTCGCCGCCAGCCTGCTGCAACTGGTTTACCACCATTACGAAGTGGAACTCATCGCCGCGTCGCCGCTGCCGTGGCCGCCAGCGGCCTGCTGGTGCTGGCGATTTACTATCTGATGCAGGGCTTTGCCGGCACGAAAAAACTGGTCGGGCTGGTGTTCGGGCTGGGGCTGATGCAGGTCGGCACGCCGCTGGCGCAGAGCCTCGTGCCGCTGCTGTATGGCG
>NZ_DBHKZK010000003.1:0-14462 GCF_057314735.1 Cardiobacterium sp. | reverse complement strand
CATGGGAATATCCTCTCACAGATAGGGTTCCCTCCTAATTTCTTGGGGCGGTTCAGTATTTCCAGAACATACCCGGTTTGCTGCCTTTCAATGCAGCCCCAAGGTTGCGCGGATTATCCTGTTTGGCGAGGCGTTTTTGCAGGTATTCAAGGATGCGTCTGGAGATTTGCGGGTCAAGTTTGTCCAGTTCGCGTTCGGCACTATCGGAAAATTCAATTTTCCATGCCATAACGCTTCAAGACTTCTTCCAGGGGAACCGTTTTGCTTTTGCCGTTTTGGATATCGCGCAGCCGCTGTTCGGCAAGGTGCAGATCGGCAAGGTCTTCCAAATATTCAAGAATAGCCTCGGTAACATAATCACTTTTGCTTCGTCCGGTCGCCTGGGCAAGCGCGTCCAGGCGATTTTCGAGTTCGATGGGTAATTCGATAGTTAGCATGGGATTCTTCCGTTGTCAGATTGCAGGGTGGGGCTTGCCCCACCCTGCGGTTTTGAACGGGCGGTATGGTTCGGTTCAATACGGCAAATAGCGTTTGAGCAGGTCAATGAAGCGGTCAGTGTCGTGAAATTCGCCGATGGCGTTGAAGTTCCAGCCGCCCGCGCCGCGTACCACGCTGGCGAAGGTCATGGCGCAGGCGTGGTTTGCCGGGTCGCTGCCGATGTTGTAGCGGCAGATTTCCTGGCCTTTGCCGTCCACTGCGCGGATGTGGGCGCGGCGCACCCCGGCGAAGCTCTGTTTGCGTTCGTGGCCTTTGTAGATGGCTACCGCAAAGATGATTTGCCGGTAGGCGTCGGGCAGGGTGTCCAGCGCGACTTCGATTTGTTCGGCGTCGCCGCTCGTACTGCCGCTCTGGTTGTCGCCGGAGAGGCGCACTTTGCCGCTGGGGTGAACGAGCGCGTTGTAGAAGACGACGTCGCCGCCTTCCAGCGTCGGTCGGCCATTCGCGCCGATTTTGCCGAGGTTGCGCACTTTGCCGTGTTCGTCCAGGAGGAAGGCAACGGCATCGAGGTCGTAGGCGGGTGTGCTTGGCGCGATGTCCCAGCCGAGGCCGACGGTGAGGCGCGAGAGGTCGTAGCCGGATTCTTTGCGCAGGCTGACGCCCTGGCCTTTTTGCAGGGTGATGGCCATGGTTTACAGCACGATGTTGAGTTCGGGTGGCGGCGGCGGCAGTTCGTCCAGTCCGCTGACTTCTTTGCCGCTTTCGATTTTTTGGCTGGAGACGGAGATGGAGGCGGAGACCCATTTGAAGAAGCTCTTGAGGGTGCTGGAGTCGGCGGTGTCGAGCGAGACGACGGTTTCGGTGATGCGTTTCAGCGTGCCGGTGTCGGCGCCGGGACCGGCGGCGCAGGCGACAAAGGTGCCGGTTTTGACCTGGCGGATGGCGTTGATGCCGCGGTCGAGGTCGTCGGTCGGCGCGCCGTCGGTGAGGAGGAAGACGACCGGCTTCCAGTCGCCTTTTTGTTCGGCGCTGCCTTTGACGACTTCGCGCTGGATGCAGTCGGCGAGCAGGCTGAGCGCTTCGCCCATCGCGGTCATGCCGTTGGCTTGCAGGTTGGGCAACTGGAAGCTGGTGAGTTCGGTCAGCGGGGTGAGCTGGCGCGCGCTGCTGTCGAAGGCGATGACGGAGAGGTAAGCGGTTTCGAGCGCGTAAGGGTCTTGCATCAGCGCGGAGAGCATGACTTGCAGGCCGTTGCGCACGGCTTCGATGGCTTCGCCGTGCATCGAGCCGGAGGTATCAACGAGGAGGTAAACGGGGAGGCGTCGCATGGGGTTTTCCTGGTTTTGTAAGAACCTGTTTAGCGTTTCTGCGCGAGGCGTCCGCTGATACAGACTGGCTGCACGGCAAGGCGCGAAACGCAGGTAATAGCGGGACTATTGCCAAGTTTCGCAACGCAGCCGTGTGGTCAAGATGTGTCGGCGGCGTCCGTGCCAGAGACACTAAACAGGTTCTAAGGTAAAAGGCAGTCCGCGCGGGACTGCCGGGGCGGGTCAGAGGTGCGGCTGGATCAGCGGCAACAGGAGGTCGGGCGTTTCGCCACGGCCGTTTTCGCCAATGGCGTGCATTTTCCATTCGCCGTTGTGGCGGTAGAGTTTTGCCATGATTTGCGCGTTGTGACTGCCCTGGGCGGAGAGGTCGTAGCGCGCGATTTCTTTACCGCTTTGCCCGTCAACGAGACGGCAGTAGGCGTTTTCGACCTGACTGAAGTCCTGGCCGGTGTAGTTATTGACAGTGAAAACCAGCGATTTGATGTTCGCCGGCACCCGCGCCAGATTGACCGCGATTTGTTCGTCGTCGCCGTCGCCCGCGCCGGTGCGGTTGTCGCCGCTATGCTGGATAGAGCCGTCGTTGCTGCGCAGATGGCCGAAATAGACGAGGTCAACCGGATGATTATTGTCATCGAACATGAAGCAGGAGGCATCGAGGTCAATTTCCTGATTGCGGCCAAAGCCGAACAGCCCTTTCTTTTTGGCAACGTCCCAGCCAAGCCCCATGACGACGCTGGTGAGCGCGCCGCCCGCTTCTTTTTCCAGAGAGATTTTCTGGCCTTTTTGCAGATTGACTGCCATAAGTACTCCTTTGATTTCAGGATGAATTACAGGTGCGGAAAGCGGGGCGATTGTAGCAGTTTTGCCCTGGCGCTACCGATATAATGCCCGCCCGATTGCCGCCCTGCCCTGCCCTTCCATGAGCCATATTCACAACCTGCCCGATGGCCGCCTGACCCTCACCATTGACCGCGCCGACCTGCCGCCCGACGAACTCTTTGCCATAGGCGCCCGCGCCAACCCGCGCCGCGCCTTCCTCTTCGTCAGCAAAGTCCTCGGCAAACACTGGCCGGTGGCGACTGCGACCCTCGCCCGCATCCACCAGGCACTCGCCGCCAAACTGCCCGATGACCTGCCCGCGCCGGTACTGTTCATCGGCATGGCGGAGACGGCAACCGCGCTGGCACAAGGCGTGTTTGAGGCGTGGCTTGCGCGCGCGCCGCAGAGCGAGACACTCTACCTGCACACCAGTCGCCTGCGCGTCGCCGGGGCGGAAACCCTGCCCTTTGCCGAAAGCCACAGCCACGCCAGCCAACAATGGCTGCACCTGCCGAATGACGCCGAAAACCGCCGCCGCTTCCACGCCGCGCGCAGCCTCGTCCTCATCGACGACGAACTCTCCACCGGCGACACCTTCCGCGCCCTCACCGCCGCGCTGGCGCCGCACCTGCCCGCCCTGCAACACACACACTGGCTCTGCCTCACCGACTTCAGCCCGGCCACCGCCGACACCATCCCGCGCCACAGCCTGCTGCGCGGCAGTTGGCAATACCACGCCCAACGCACCCCGCCCGCCGCCGCAGCCACCGCCGAACGCGCCATCACCATTGCCGACAGCGGCCACGGCCGCCTCGGTATCCGCCACGCGCTGCAATTGCCAAAAGCACTCCTGGCGCGACACAGCATCCGGGCGGACGCGCGCGTCCTCGTCCTCGGCACCGGCGAATACATCCACCCACCCGCCGTCTATGCACGCGAACTGGCACAGTACAGCGGCGCGCAAGTATGGCTGCAATCCAGCACCCGCTCCCCGGCATACATCTGGGGCGCGCTCACCCACAAACGCGACTTTGCCGACCCCTACGACGCGGGCGTGCCCTACTACCTCTACAACCTGCCGCCCGCACACGACTACGACCACATCCACATCTGCCACGAACACCCGGCAAACCCCGCCCTGCGCGACACCGCCGCTGCATTGGGGGCGCAACTGGTGCAACTGACACAACCATAACGCCCGGCAACCACAGGCCGGACATGAATGACCCGGGGCTGTTGGCAATTCCGTTCTGCGAATGCCCACAGAACGGCTCCCTCCCCCGTGGGAGGGCCGGGGTGGGGGCAGCAAATGAACCGCGCAGCGACCACCCAAACGAATGACAAACCGCCCCCAATCTTCCGCCAAATCATGCCCTCTCCACAGAGCAACCCATCCGCTTCCCCGACAAAAAACCCCATGCAAATCCTCCTCTTTGCCGACCTTGACGACACCCTCTTTACCAGCGGCCGCAAAGCACCGCCCGGCGACACGCATATCCCCGTCGCCTGGCGCCGCGACGGCAGCCCGGTTTCATACACCTCGCCCGTACAACAAACCCTGCTCGCGCACTGGCAGGCGCACGCCCGCATCATCCCCACCACCGCGCGCAACCACGACGCCTACCGCCGCGTCGCCCTCCCCTTCGCCGACCACGCCATCATCAACCACGGCGGCATCATCCTCAGCCCCGATGGCACACCCGACCGCGACTGGCTCGCACGCAGCCGTCGCCTGGCCGCCACCAGCCGCGACACCCTCGCCGCACTCGCCGCCCGCGTTGCAGACCCCACCCTCAACACCCGCCTCATCAGCGACCACGACATCCCCTTCTACCTCCTCGTCAAAAGTCCCGGCGGCGACCTGGCGGCGCTGGCGCGTGCCGCCGCCCGCCTGCGCCCGTACCTCGGCGAGCACTGCCGCCTGCTGCAAAACGGCAACAACCTCGCCGTCCTCCCCGCCTGGCTTGACAAGGCGCACGCCGTCGCCCACCTGCAACAACACTATCGCGCCCGATACGGCGCCATCCTCAGCATCGGCATGGGCGACAGCACGAGCGACCTGCCCTTCATGCGACACTGCGACTACCTGCTTACCCCGGCAGAAAGCCAGATTGCGCAATGCTGGGACGACGCGACCGCGCCCTGAATACAGCCACAAAAAAACGGGCGCGAAGCCCGTTTTTTTTTTGCATCAGATTACTCACTTTCCTGCCACCAATTTTCCAACAATAAGCCGTCTACCCGCGCAAATTCGCGGAGATTGTTGGTTACACAAACCAGTCCACGGCTGCGCGCATGACCGGCAATCATATAGTCGTAACCCCCAATGGGCTTTCCCTGCTGTGTCAATGTGGCGCGAATCTCCGCCGTATGCGATGCGGCAAGTGCGTCATAATCAAGTACAGCCAAATTGGCAACGAAATACTCAATTTCAAAGCGATTACGCGTCGGGTTCGAGGAACGCGCGGCACCAAAATACAATTCCATCAGGGTCACGGAGCTGATACAAACGTCATCCTGCCAGATGGAAAGTTTTTCTACCACTGATAACGGCTTGCGTTTGATGGCGTAGATACAAATATTGGTATCCAGCATATATTTCATCATGAATCGAACCCTTCGCGAATTTGCGCTTCAGGTTGTTCGCGTTCATTCAGGCAATCTTCAGTCAATTGCGACGGACAACTGGCCCATACCCGCCAGCGTTCCCCGGCAGGGGTCAGAATCCGTGCATCGCCGACGCGGATAATTTCTACCTGTTCGATATGTTCAGGGAATGCGACAGCGGGCGGCAGGGAGATGGTCTGGTTATTGCGATCTTTATGAATGGTTGCGGTAGTCATGGTTATTCTCCGTCATTAAATCTGTTTGCGGCGAGTATAGCCCTTCGCCCGCCACAAAAAAACGGGCGCGAAGCCCGTTTTTTATCACCGAAAATCAGTTGTTCACTTTCGGGGATTCTTGCCCTTTGCTCTTGTCGAGGCCGGTGTATTTGAACTCGAAGGAGACGTCAAAGGGTTTCCACCATTTGCCCACGCCGGTTTCGGCATCGGTGTGGCGGTGCATACCGGCCTTCGGTGGCGGCTCGATGTGGTAAGTCACTTTGTAGTTGCCTACGCCGAGCATTTTGATGTTCTGGCCGTAGTGCGGGCCGTCGCTGGCGACCATCGGCATGAAGGTGCCTTCCTGTTTTGCCTTGGTGTCGAGGTTTTCCAGGGTGTAGGTGATGGTCAGGTAGGGCATCCACTCGCCTTCGCCAAAGCCGTTCTGGTTGCCTTTGGTGGCGTGGATGTCCGCTTCGAGGTGCACGTCGGATTCGGCGGCGGAGAGTCCCATGCCGCGCGGCTCCATGTCGATCGGTTGCAGATAGACTGCCGCAATTTCCATCTCGTTGATGGTTTGCGGTTCGCCAGCCGGGTATTCGGTGAAGGCGAAGGCGCTGCCTGCGGTCATGAGGATGGCGGTTGCCATTACGCTTTTTTTGATGCTCATTGATACCTCCTGTTAAGGTTTTTGAGCGGGTTGAGGAAGGGTTGTTTCGTCTTTTTTGCGCCAGAACAGTACCCAGAGGGCGAACAGTGCGGCGGCAAGCAGGGCGAGTTGCGGCACAATCGTCTCCCAGTAGGGCATGATGCCGAGCCAGTCACCCATCCATTTGGGGAAGAGGGTGCCGTCGCCAATCAGCGTCGGGGTGAAGGCCTTGCCTTCGATCAGTTCGGCGACGCCTTTGCCGGCGAAGATGAAGGCCATGATGTACATGAAGATGCCGGTGAACATGAAGAACGGCTTGAGCGGCAACCGCACCACGCTGTAGCGCATGATGACGTACACCACCGCCAGCGCGACGATGCCGACCGCCAGCCCGGCGAAGAGGTAGCCGTAATCGAGCGCGCTTTTCGCTTCGGCGGCGAGGGCAAAGTAGAAGAGTACGGTCTCCGCGCCTTCGCGGTAAACGGCAAGGAAACTGGTCAGCCACAGGCCGACAAGCGAGCCTTGCGAGAGCGAGGTGCCGATTTTTTTCTGCAAATAGGCTTTCCAGTGCTGCGCTTCCACTTTGGAAAGCAGCCAGTAGCTCATGCCGAACAGCATCAGCACCGCTATCAGCATGGTGACGCCTTCGAGGATTTCGCGCCCGGCAGCGGCGTTGGACAGCAGCCATTTGAACAACAGCGCGGTGATGACGCTCGCCACCAGCGCCCAGACGACCGAGCCGGTAATGACGCGCTGTTTGTCGCTGTGGCCGCTCTTGTGAATGTAGGCGATGACGGCGGCGACAATCAGCAGCGCTTCCAGCCCTTCGCGCAGGATGATGGTCAGGCTGTAGATAAAGAGCGCGACGCCGCCCTGGTTGCCGCCGAGCATGGTCAGCGCCTTGTCGATATTGGCGGAGAAGGCGGCGATTTCCTTGTCAATGGCGGCGACGTCCTTGCCCGCGTTCATCAGGCCGACGATTTTGGTGAAATGCCCTTCCAGCTCCGTCTTGAAATTGACGTCGCGCGCGCCGATGGCGTTTTCCATCCCGCTCGCCTCAAACACATCAAAATAAGTGTCCTGCACCTGATTGACCGCCTTGGCGGTATCGCCCGCCTGATAGGTCGCCTTTGCCTGCGCCAGCGCAGTCAGCAGCTCCTTCTGCGTGCCCGACCAGTCCTTGCCGGCGGTAGCGCTGTCATCAACCGGCGGCGCGGCGCTTGCCGGGGCGGGTACGCCCTGCAACGCATCCTGCACGTCGCCGAGCAGGGTGGAGACGCCATAGCCGAAGGCATCAATCGAATCGTCCGAATCCGCCTGCTTCATCAGCGCGGCGAACTCGCGGTTAATCACCTCTGCCGCCCGCGCCGATTTCTGCTGACGGATGGTGGTTTCCATGTCGCTGTTCTTGAAGCCGTCGTACTGCGCCTGCTGCACCCGGCTTTTCGCCTCGGCGTGGTTGCCCTTTTCAAAGGCGGATACCGCCGCCGCCATGTGGTCATCCAACGCCTGATACGCCGTCGCCCAGCCGGGGTCAATGCCGTCCAGCGCCGAATGCGCGCCGTGCGCGACCAGCTTGTGCCCGCTTTCCAGCACCGGCACCACCTTTTGCACCTCGTCGCGCAACGCCTGCAAGCGCTGCTGCACCTCGTCCTGCGGCGCGCCGTTGCCAATCAGGCGGCGGATATTGCCAAATTCCGCCTCCATCTCCGCACTCTTCTGCGCGGAAATGTTGATGCGGATGGGGCCTTCGAGATTTTCAAAGACTTCAAAGTAAGCCATCTGCACCTTCTTCTTCGCCTCGTCGGTGTTGCCCTGCTGATAGAGCGTGTTGGCAGCGTCCAGCCGCTGCGCGATATCATCAGCAAAGGCGCGGTAATCCTGCGCGGCGAGCGGCAGCGCACAGAGAACGAACAGACAGAGGAAGAAACGGCGGATGGCGGCGGGCATGGCAAAGCTCCCTGAAAAACGAAAACGCTATTGTGGCAAATTCGCGCGGCGCGGTGCAAACACCGGCACAGATTCCGCTTCCACCTGCTTGTAAAAACGGCATTTTTTCTGTAATTGCAAGTACTAAAACAATTGAGAAACCTTGCCAATTGCACTATCCTGCCCGCCCCGTCAAGCAGAACCAACCCCATGTCCCGCATCATCCAGCCCGATGAATTTTGCAACAGCTTCCGTCCGCGCCTCATTCTGCCGCATTACCAGTACGACGAAATCCAGCACCGCCACGCCAACGGCTACGAAGAAGTCCTGCATATCAACGACCATTTCCGCCTTATCCGCGCCAGCCTGACCCTTGCCCGCCCGCTTGAGCACGCGCCCTTCGGCGGTTTCGGTTACATCGGCCTCTGCTTCACCTTCGCCGACGCCGACCCGAGCGCGCTCGCCCACCCGCACCTCTACCACCGCCGTATGAACATCAGCAACGGCTACCGCTACCGTGGCGGCATTGACCGCGCCCTGCACATCCCGCTCACCTACATCAGCCTGCGTTTTGACCGCGACTGGCTGAAAAACCTCGCTGCCGAACAGCCCCTGCCGCGCTGGATGCAGACATTACTTGGCGATAACGACATCATCGACCACATCGACATCCCGCCCGCCCTGCGCCAGCACGCCTGGCAAATGAGCCGCCTTCCCCTCGCTGCCACCCCTGCTGCCCGCCTGCGCCTTGAAGCCGCCGCCCTGGAATGGCTGGCGATGGCGCTTGAATGGCACAACACGCCGCCCGCGCCGGGCCAACGCATCGAACAGGCACTGGCCATCATCGAACACGAATACGGCGAACACCTCACCATTGCCAGCCTTGCCCGCCGCTGCGGCCTGAACGAATGCTACCTCAAGCGCCAATTCAAGGCGCAGACCGGCCAAAGCATTGCCCAGGCACTAAACGCGCGCCGCCTCGCCCGCGCCTGTGAGCTGCTGCGCCAATATCCCGAATACAGCCTGCGCGACATCGCCAGCCAGAGCGGCCATCCGCTCAACTACTTCTACCGCTGGTTTGAAAAATACCAGGGCGAAAGCCCCAGCGCCTACCGCGCCCGCCACAGCGGCAAAAATTCCCGAAATGACAGCGAAAAATTCCCGGAAACACCGTAGCTGCCACCCCCAAAAACCGATAATTGCGGGCATTGCAACCTTACCGGAGACAACCATGCAACCCCGCCCGCTCGCCCTCGCCTTGCTCGCTGCCCTGCCCGCCCTTGCCCACGGCGAAAACGCGACCACCCTGAAACCCATCACCCTCACCAGCGAGCAGGGCGCCAGCGAAAACAACTACACCCTCCCGGCGAACAGCACCGCCACCGGCCTCGACCTCAGCCTGCGACAGACGCCGCAAAGCGTCAGCATCGTCACCGCGCGCCAGCTTGACGACCAGCAGGCGAACACCCTCGGCCAGGCACTTGACCAAACGCCCGGTATCTACCACCGCACCTGGGGCAACACCAACAGCGGCTACAACATCTACCTCTCGCGCGGCTACACCCTCGACAACTACCGCATTGACGGCGCCAGTCGCCAAGGCATGAACGGCACCCAGGCCATCAACAACAGCGACAGCGCCATCTACGAAAGCCTCAGCCTCGTGCGCGGCGCGACCGGCCTTGCCAGCGGTACCGGCGAACCCGGCGGCGTTCTCGAACTCACACGCAAACGCCCGACGCGCGAAGCCCGCACCAGCATCGAAGCGGGCGGCGGCAACTGGAGCCACGTCCGCACCGTGCTGGACAGCAGCGGCGCACTCAACCGTGACGACAGCCTGCGCGGACGCGGTATCGCCGTTTACGACCACGGCGGCGACTGGCAACACCGCGCCAAACAAGACCGTGGCACCCTCTACGGCATCCTCGAATACGACCTCACCCCGGACACCACCCTCACCCTCGGCCTGCAACACAACCAAATGCGCGCGCGTGGCAGCGTCATGATTGGCTACGAAAACTACTACGGCGACCCGGCGCACGGCTACCGCTTCACCCCCTTCGGCCCGCGCGACAATGCCGGCACGCGCTGGTCATACAACCAGAGCCGCAGCAGCGAAATATTTACCCGCGTGAACCACCGCCTCAACGAAAACTGGCAGCTTGACGCCCAATACAGCTACAGCTTCGGCAAACGCGAACAAGAGTACGGCGTCGTCGGCAGCGTTGCCGTACAACACGACGGCACAGCGCGCCTCACCAGTGGCTACTGGGAACACGCGCCGAAAGAGCACAACCTTGACCTCAACATCAGCGGCAAATACCCGCTGTGGGGACGCGAACACGAACTCAAAATCGGCGCCAGCTACAACCACTACGACGACTACCACAACCCGCTCTACGCCCGTAACGTAACCCCTGGCGGCAACATCTTCACCTTCCAGGGCGACATTGCCCGCGTGGCTTACCCCTACAAAGGCATAGGTGGCGAAAAAAGCCACAGTGCCAGCCTCTACGCCAGCACCAACCTGCACCTGACCGACCGCTGGAGCATCCTTGCCGGGACGCGCCTCACCCACTGGCAGGCAAACAAACGCGACCACTACAACAACTTCAAAACCGAAACCCAAAAAGAAAACGCCATCCTCACCCCCTACCTTGGCACCAGCTACGACCTCAGCGACTGGCTCAGCGCCTACGCCAGCTACAGCACCATCTACAAACCACAAGACAAAGAAGACCAAAACCACCGCCGCCTTGACCCCGAACAAGGCAGCACCTACGAAATCGGGCTCAAAGGCGAATGGCTGGACGGCAAACTCGCGGCGGGCGCCGCCCTCTACCAGGGGCGCAAAAACAACATAGCCGTCAAGGCAGGCAAACACCCGGACGACACCGACTACTACCGCGCCGCCGACCGCGTCAAAAACCACGGCTGGGAAATTGGCATCGGCGGCGAAATCAGGGAAGGCTGGCTTATTAACGCCAGCTACAGCCACGACCACGCCAAAGACCGCAGCGGCAAACGCATCAACACCGACATCCCCGCCGACCAAATCAAACTGGCGACCAGCTACGCACCTGACAACCACTGGCAAATCGGCGCCAGCCTCAACTGGGATAGCAAAACCTGGGACACCCCGCGCATCAACGACCCCGTCATCCGCGCCGCCCACACCAACAAATCCCACACCACCGTTGACCTCATGGCACGCTACCGCGTCAACGACAACCTCCAGTTCGGCATCAATGCCAACAACATCTTCAACAGCAAATACCGCGTCTCCCTTGGCTACCACAACTACGGCGCCCCACGCCACATCATGGCGACCCTGCGCTACGAATTTTGAAACACCAATCCCCTGTGGGAGCCGGTAGAGGGTTGG
This sequence comes from Cardiobacterium sp., assembly GCF_057314735.1. NCBI lineage: Bacteria > Pseudomonadati > Pseudomonadota > Gammaproteobacteria > Cardiobacteriales > Cardiobacteriaceae > Cardiobacterium > Cardiobacterium sp. The sequence goes on along the minus strand of NZ_DBHKZK010000003.1, from coordinate 3,092 downwards.
GGCGGGGGCTGTCCGTAGGTTGGGTTAGCGAGGAACGAGCGTAACCCAACAAAAAAAATCGCGATAAAACGTTGGGTTACGGGCTTCGTCCTAACCCAACCTACGCCGGCTGTCGCCCCCTCCCCTGCGAAGCTGTAGAGACCTTCGGAGGATTGTCATATGGTAAACCGAAGCAAGACAACCCGCCGAAATACCCCCTCCCCCGTGGGGGAGGGTCGGGGTGGGGGCAGCAAACAACCCCGTGTAGCGACTGCAAAAAATCCCCCCTCCCCTGTAGGGCGAAGCCCGCAGCGGGGGAGACTTTCGGAGGATTGCCATATGGCAAACCGAAGCAAGACAAACCGCCGATATCCCCCTCCCCCGTGGGGGAGGGTCGGGGTGGGGGCAGCAAACAACCCCGCGTAGCGACCGCTGGCAACCCGAAGCGCGGCAACCCGCCGAAATACCCCTCCCCTGCAGGGCGCGCAGCGCCCGCAGCGGGCGGGTTCCCACGCAAAATGCGGGCGCATTTTGCGTGGGGCCCGGGGGAGGGTCGGGGTGGGGGTGAGCGATATAGCTCATGAACTGAAGTTACTGTCTTTGCAATGGTTTTACTGCCCTCGCCCCAGCCCTTTCTCTTGCTTCGCAAGCAATACTTGCCGCTACGCGAGCTGTTCCAGTCTCCCGCTGCGGACTTCGCCCTGCAGGAGATGGAGCATTTGAACATCCCCTTAACATCCACCAACCCGCTATACATACACCATAGCCGCTACCCTGTACGTAAATCCCCCTAACACCATGCTGCAAACCCTTACCACCGCCGCCGCCACGCTCCTCATCCTCCTCGCCTGCCATTACCTCTACCGCGCCTCACCCCAACAACACTGGCCGGGCGCGCCACCCGATCCTGCCCGCGCCCGCCGCCTCGCCTGGCGTTACGCCCTCGCCGCCCTGCTGCTCAACACCCTCGCCCTCGGCGGCTACAGTATCGCGACCAGCCTTGCCGTCGCCATGACTGCCCTTGGCCTGATGCCGCTTATCCCGCTGCTGCCGCGCATCTACCCGCCCAACCCCTTCCCCGCCCTCATTCGCTGGCTCAACGCGGGCGAACCCCGCCCCGCCTGGCTTGCCAAAATCGCCGCCGCCACCCTGCTCGGCTACCCCAGCTGCGTCCTGCTTGCCACCGCCAACTACCAATGGCAGCGCGGCAACGGCGGCGAAACCGTACGCTACCTCGCCATGTGGCACGGCAGCTACCTCTGGCTTGCCCTGCTCATCGCCACCAGCCTCGCCAAAAACGGCCGCGCCGCCTGCAAACAGCACCTCATCCTCCTCCTTGCCGCCTTCACCCTCTACCGCCTCAGCGCATGAAAACCCCCAGCCTTGCCACCCTCAAAACCCAACTGCCGCTGCACACCTGGAGCGGCATCCTCACCAGCCTCTTGCTCCTCATCTGCTTCCTCGCCGGCAGCCTCAGCGTCTATCGCGACACCCTCAACCGCTGGGCGACACCGCCGCAGACCGCGCACCCCTACGACCCCGCACAAACCGCCGCTCTCATCCGCGCCACCCTCGCCGCCCACCCCGAAGCCGCGCGCGAACTCACCCTGCACCTGCACGACCACGAAAGCGCGCCGCTCAGCTGGATTGACGCGCACCAACAAAAACACCACGCCTGGCTTGATGCCGACGGCCAACTGCACAGCCGCGCCGTGCGCGACACCCCGCTCGGCGACCTGGCCAACCGCCTGCACCAAACCGCAGGCATCCCCGGCACCCTCGGCCACGAAGACATCGGCCTCTTGCTGATGGGACTTGTCGCCATCCTCTACACCCTCGCCCTCAGCTCCGGCCTCATCCTCTACCTGCCAACCCTCGCCGCCAATTTCCTCGCGCTGCGCACCGACAAAAGCTGCCGCCGCGCCTGGCTGGACAGCCACAACCTGCTCGGCATCACCAGCCTGCCCTTCCACCTCATCATCGCCGCCACCACCGTCGTCTTCGCCTTTCACGACCTCATCTACGACGGCATGGACACACTCCTCCCCGAAGCACAGCGCATGGGCGGCCACGCCCCTGCCCGCCCCGGCGGCGCGCCCGTCCCGCCCGACCTGACTCGCCTCAAACTGCCGGAAGAACTACAAGCCCTCGCGCAAAAACACCGCGCCGACTACCGCGCCGACAGCATCACCTACCGCAACCTTGACCGCCCGGCGCTGGCAAGCGCCTACCAGCGCGGCAGCGTCGGCGGTATGCGCAGCGCCATTCACATCGCCAACCCCTACGACGGCCGCGAACGCTACACCAACCTTGCCACCGACCCCTACACCACCATAAGCGACAGCTACTTCCACCTGCACTTTGGCGACTACGGCGGCAGCATCGTCCGCGCCGCCTACTTCCTCCTCGGCATCATGGGCGCAGCGCTCTTCTACACCGGCAACCTGCTCTGGCTGGACAAACGCCCGCCCCGCCGCCACAAAACCGCCGCCACATTGCCCGCCCCCCGCCAGAGCGCACACATCATGGCCGCGCTCACCCTCGGCATCAGCTGGGGCTGCATTGCCGGCATCGCCGCCGCCTTCCTTGCCGCGCGCTGGTTGCACCCGCTGCCGCTCGCGCCGGCGACAACCCTCGCCAGCGCCTACTACCTCACCTTCCTCGCCGCCATCGCCTACAGCCAATGGCAAGGCGCGGGCAACAGCGCGGTGCCGCTCATCCGCTGCTGTGCCTGGCTGACCCTCGCCATCCCCGCCACCACCGCCCTGGGCGCGCTCGGCCTGCCGCCGCTCTTTGCCCGCAGCGACACCCTCGGCGTGGACGCGACCGCCCTTGTCCTCGGCCTCCTGTTGCATTACACCACCCGCCTGACCGCCAAACGCCTCGCACTCGCCCCGCCGCATAGCGTCTGGCATCGCGCCCCAAACCAAAACCCCGGCCTCTGACCGGGGTTTTGCCGCGCCCTCCCCTGCGAAGCGGGGGCGTAAAAAACCGCATAGCGACCGCATCTAAAACGATGCAAACCGCCCCTTGGAGCCTGTTCAATAATTCCGGTTATCCACACAAATTTGAATTGCTGCGCCAAATTGTCCCCCCTCCCCTGCAGGGCGCGC
>NZ_DBHKZK010000002.1:0-15809 GCF_057314735.1 Cardiobacterium sp. | reverse complement strand
GGGGGATTTTAAACAGGTTCTAAAAACCAACAAAAACCATAAAAACAGGGCTGCGTGGGCAGCCCTTTTCCTTGCACCTCGCCCGCGCCGCATGGCATCGCGGCGGCGTTCGCAGTATCCTGCCCGCCAACCCAAACCGCGGAGCCGCCATGTCCGAAACCCTGCTGCACACCCTCGCCGACCTGCACCCCTGGCCGCTGGCCGCCCTCGCCCGCCAGCTCCGGCGCAGCGAAGCAGAAACCCGCACCCAACTCGTTGCGCTGCAAGACAGCGGCGTCGTCCCCCTGATGGAAACCGCCGCTGGCTGGCAAATGCTGCCCGTGCTCGACCTGCTCGACGCGGCCTGGTTACAGCGCGAATGCCCCGCCGCTGCCGTACAAGTACTGACCGTCACCGACTCCACCAACAGCGCGCTGATGCGCGAGACCGCGCGCGCCAACGGCGACGCCATCCTCGCCGAATACCAGAGCGCCGGGCGTGGCCGCCGTGGTCGCGCGTGGCAATCGCCCTTCGCCGGACAAATCATCCTTAGCATGGGCTGGCACTACCCCGACCCGCAGGCGGCCACCGCGCTCAGCATCGCCCTCGGCATCGTCGCCGCCAGCGCCCTGCGCGCCGCGGGCTACCCGGTACAACTCAAATGGCCGAACGACCTCTACCTGCACCAGCGCAAACTGGGCGGCATCCTCGTCGAAGCCAGCCATCACGCGCACGGCGTGGACATCATCGCCGGAATCGGCATCAACCTGCTGCCGCTGTCCGGCCTCGACCAGCCCGCCGCCAGCTTGGGCGAATGCGGCACCATCGCCCGCAACCCGCTCACCGCCGCGCTGATTAACGCCTGGCGCGACGCCTTCGCCCGCCATCCCGAAGGCCGCCCTGCCCTGCCCGCCCGCTGGCGCGCACTCGATACCTACGCCGACTGCGCCGTCAGCCTGCACCGCGCCTGCGACACCATTTGCGGCATCAACCGCGGCATTGACGACCAGGGACGGCTGCTGCTCGAAAGCGCCGACGGCATCCACGCCTGGAGCGAAGGCGAGACCCGCCTGCGCCCACAAACCCCTTCATTCCCCCAACAACAGGAGCAACCATGATCGCCCTCGTTACCGGCGCCACCGCCGGATTCGGCACCGCCATCACCCGCCTGCTCATCGCCCGCGGGCATAAAGTCATCGCTACCGGCCGCCGCGCCGAGCGCCTGCAAGCCTTGCACGCTGAATTCGGCAACGCCTGCCTGCCGCTCGCCTTTGACATTAGCGACGAAGCCGCGACCCTTGCCGCCCTCGCCAATCTTCCGCCCGAATGGCAAGCCATCGACCTGCTGGTTAATAACGCCGGTCTCGCGCTGGGTGCCGCGCCCTTCCCCGCCTGCGAGCTCGCCGACTGGAAACAGATGATCGCCACCAACATCGAAGGCCTTGTCACCGTCACCTACGCCGTCTTGCGCGGCATGATCGCGCGCAACCGCGGCCACATCATCAACCTCGGCTCCACCGCCGGCAGCTACCCCTACGCCGGTGGCAATGTTTACGGCGCGACCAAGGCCTTCGTCAAACAGTTCAGCCTCAACCTGCGCACCGACCTGCTCGGCACCGCTGTGCGCGTCTCCAACGTTGAGCCCGGCCTCTGCGGCGGCACCGAATTCTCCAACATCCGCTACCACGGCGACGACGCCAAAGCCGCTGCCCTCTACGAAAACGTCGATTACCTCACGCCAGAGGACATCGCCGAAACCGTGCTGTGGATTGCCGAACGCCCGGCACACATCAACATCAACCGCATCGAAATGATGCCGGTCGCGCAAGCCTCCGCCGGGCTGGCAGTGAAAAAGAAAAGCTGAAGAGCGCAGCGGCGCCCGGCATGACCATTTTGCAATACCCGCCCCGCCTGCCCGCCGCTGCCCCCGCAAGGGGGAATTGCCATGCGTTTGCGAGGCGGTCGCTACGCGGTTTTTCATCCCCTCTCCCGCTTCGCCGGGGAGGTGGCATCGGCCTGGCAAACCGCCCCAAGCCCGCCATTACGCCCGCTTCGGCGTGGCAACGGCTACGAAATCCCCGGCAATCTGCTATGATTGCCTCGCGATTACGCATCAAATCAGGCTTTAATTAGAGGTAAATACACATGAAAGGCACCAAACTGATTCTTTCCGCCATCATTCTGGCATCCCTCGCCGCTTGCAGCACGGGCGATGGTGCGAGAAAGCAACGCGATTTTTGCTATCAGGAAGGCACATTCCACAACATTTGCAAAACGGGTGCGGATACCACTGGCACCAGCGGCCCGAATGACAACGGCAACAATAATAACAACAAGGGTAATGACAATACGCCGAATGACAACGGCAACAATAACAAAGGTAATGACAACACGCCGAATGACAAAGGCAATGACAACAAAGGCAATGACAACAAGGACAAGGATAAAGACTGCAATTGCGCCTATGGCGGTTCTTACGACGAGTAATTATCGCACCGACAAAAAAGCCTGCCGTCATGGCAGGCTTTTTTATGGCCGCTGTCGCTTATTTTTCCTCGCGGATGGCTTTCAGATGTTCCTGAATGCGGAAGAGGACGATGATTAACTCGTTCATGACCCGTACCATCAACACACCGACGACAAAAATAAAAATGCCTGCCAGAAAACTGCTGAAGGTAAAGCTGGAACGGTAGAAACCGCCATTTCCGGTGTAATAAATGCCACCACCGATACCGGAAAACATTACGGAAAAGGCGATAATAACGACGCCCACGATTTGTATCCAGTAAAGGACGGTAATTACGCGCGGGGTGATAAATTGGTCAAAGTTCAAAAAAGATTTCAGCATCAGTTGCTCCGGTGGATGAAAAGAAATGCGCCCGCTTTTATTCCCTTCCGGGGGTGGCGGGCGGCAGGTATTGTACAAAAGTAGCAGGGACGCCGCCACCTGCCTGCATCCGCTATAATACCGTTTTCCTTGTCTTTTGCCCCGCCATGAATACCCGTTTTGCCGCCCTCTTTTCCCCGCTACGCGATTTGCTGCGCTATCGCGACCGGCCACAGCTTTTTGCCCTGCTGATTTATCAGGCCATTACCACCACCGGCTTTACCCTGCTCATTCCGCTGGTATCGGTACATTTTGTCGCCGATGTCGGAATGTCGGCGGCAATCGTCGGCATGGCGCTCGCCATTCGCCAAATCAGCCAGCAGGGGCTGGCTTTTATTGGCGGGATGCTTGCCGACCGCTACGGCTTGAAGCCGGTACTTTGCACCGGGCTGATTATCCGCGCTGTCGGTTTTTTTATGCTCGGCTATGCGGTGTCGATGCCGGTATTTTTTGTCGCGCTATTACTGACCGGATTGGGCGGCGCGCTGTTTGATGCCCCGTTTCAGGCGGCGACGGTGGCGATGACGCAGCCGGAAGAGCGACGCGAGTTTTATTTGCTCGCCAATTATTTGACCAGTCTGGCGGCGACCATTGGCCCGATGCTGGCGATTGCCCTGTTATTGATTGATTTCAGCGCGGTTGGCATTGCCGCCGGTTCGTGTTTTTTGACCAATGTCTTTGTCGCCGTCCGCTTTTTCCCCAATATCAAACCACCGGCAGAGGAGAAAGGCGGCGGCATGGACTATTTACGACAATTGTTGCGCGACCGGATTTATTTACGTTTTGTCGCGATTATGTGCGGTTATTGGTTTGTGGTGATGCAGGTCAATATCAGCTTTCCGTTATTGGCGGAATCTTTGACCGGGAGCAAGGCGAGTGCGGGCTGGTTTTATACCTTCAGTTCGCTGCTGACGTTATTGCTGCAATATTTTCTGGTACGCCGCTTGCAGCGCCATTTCCGCAGTCATCAATTATTGATTGCCGGAACTTTAATCATGACCTGTGGCACTTTCTTTTTGGGAACCTCCGTCCATTTCGCCATTTTCCTGTTATGGATTGGCGGATATACCGTCGGCTATCTGGTCAGTCGCCCGATGATTGATATTTTGGTGGCGCATTTGGCGCATCCGCGCGCCCTGGGGCTTTATGTCGGTTTTAGTGCGCTGAGCATTGGCGTGGGCGGCGGTCTCGGCAACTTTTTCGGCGGCTGGCTTTATGATTTGGGCAAGGCGCTTCATTGGCCGCTGTTGCCGTGGATGGTTTTCGCCGCTGTCGGTATTTGCACCGCCTGGCAATTGGCGCGATTTTTCCGCCGCTATCCGCAGACGGTGACGCAGTAATTCGTCTGCCATGAAAAAGCCGTCCCGCAGGACGGCTTTTCTTTTTGGCGGCAGTTATTGGGCAATCCGCCACGGCCAGGTTTCGCCCGCAAGGAAGGGGACGAGTTCGCTGTCGCCGTAGGGCAGGCTCGCGGGGAAGGTTTGTTCGCGCCGCTCCAGCGTGATTTCGCCCGCGTTGTAGGGCAGGCCGTAGTAGTCCGCGCCGTGGCGGGCGGCGAAAGCGGCGAGTTTGTCCAGCGCGCCCGCCTGTTCGAAGGCGGCGGCGTAGAGCGGCAGGGTGGCGTGGCCGGTATAGCAGCCCGCGCAGCCGCAGGCGTTTTCTTTGGCGTGGCGCGGATGCGGCGCGCTGTCGGTGCCCATGAAGTAGCGCGAATCGCCGCTGGCGACGGCGGCAAGCAAGGCGCGGCGGTCGGCTTCGGTTTTGAGGATGGGCAGGCAGTAGTAGTGCGGTTTGAGGCCGCCGACGAGCAGGGCGTTGCGGTTGTAGAGGAGGTGGTGCGCGGTGATGGTGGCGGCGAGGTTGTCGCGCTGCGCCTGGATGTAGGCGACGGCGTGCGCGGTGGTGATGTGTTCGAGGACGATGCGCAGGCGCGGGAAGCGGCGGCGCAGCGGCTCCAGCGTGCTGTCGATGAAGGTGGCTTCGCGGTCGAAGATGTCCACGCCGTCGGTGGTCACTTCGCCGTGGATGAGCAGCAGCAGTCCCGCCTGTTGCATCGCTTCCAGGATGGGGTCGAGTTTTTGCGGGTCGGCGACGCCCTGGGCGGAGTTGGTGGTCGCCCCTTTCGGATACCATTTGATAGCGACGACGCCCGCCGCTTTCGCCGCGAGTACGGTTTCCGGGGTGAGGCTGTCGCTGAGATAGAGGCTCATCAGCGGGGTGAAGGTTTTGCCCGCCGGAATGTGGGCGGTGATGCGCGCGCGGTAGGCGGTGACGGCGTCGATGCTGTCCACCGCCGGGGTGAGGTTGGGCATGACGAGCGCGCGCGCGCATTGGGCGGCGGCGTCGGGGACGGTGCGGGCAAGGGCAGCGCCGTCGCGCAGGTGAATGTGCAGGTCATCCGGGGTGGGGATGGTGAGGGTTTGCATGGGGTTTCCTTTAGTTGCGGGTTTCGTGTTGTTTGAGCCAGGCGGCTGCCCAGAGATTGCCTTGTCCGGCGGCTTGGGTCATCCATTTTTCGGCGTTTTTGGATTCGCCGATTTCTTCGTAGATGAGGGCGAGATGGTATTGTGCTTCGGTATTTCCTTGTTCTGCCGCTTTTTCCAGCCAGTATTTGGTTTCCCAGGTGCTGCGGGTGGGGATGCCCATGCCGCTGTAATAGAGCGTCGCCAGATGGTATTGGGCATTGGCATCGCCTTGTTGGGCGTTTTGTTGTAATTGCCGAAAGGCGCGGTTATTGCCTTTTTGGGCGACAGCTTGGGTCAGCCAGTAGTTTGCCTGTGCCTGGTCGGCAGGAACGCCCATTCCTTGGGCAAATATTTCGCCCAGGTGAAAGGCTTTTTCATCATATTCCAATGCGTCTTTTCGTGCTTCGGGATGTCCGGCATTGATTGCACGGGCAAGCCAGATGTATTTTTCGTCGTTATCAATACTGCTGTCTTGTGCCATTTCCCAATCAATATCGGCTTCTTCCATATGCGCCGCTATGGTTAGCCAGGCTTTTTTTTCGTTTTCGCCGGAATCAAGTTGTGCAAGGTATGCGGCACTTTCGCTATCGCCCGTCCAGGCGCGCAATTTGAGTTGGCGAAGCGCGTTTGGGTTTCCCCATGTTGCCGCTTTTTGCCAGTATTTTCGTGCGGCAGCGCGTTGTTTTTCGTCTCCGCCCGTTTCGGCTTCTGTAATCAGGGCGAGGCGGTAGGCGGCATCGTCGCAATGTGTGGGCTGTATGTAGTCATCTATGTTGCGGTCGCATATTTCCAGGGCTTTTTCATACCAATAGCGGGCCGTGCTGAGGTATTTGATGACGCCTTCCCCTGTTTCGTATGCTTTGCCGAGCTGATATTGGGCTTCGGCATCGCCCGCTTCGGCTTTTTCCTGCAGTTGGGTGATGGATGTTGCCGTTTCTTGCGCGTGCAGGGGTAGGCAGAGGGCGAGCAAGAATGCCAGTACGGTGATCAGGTTTTTCATGTTTTTGGCTCCTGCGGTTGGGGTGATTCCGCCCGGTTCGGTTGCAGTTTGCTGGCGAGCCAGATGGTGGTGGCGGCGAGGATGAGCGCGCTGCCGACGGCGAGGCGGATGCCGCCCAGCATGGTTTGTTGTGCCGTGGCGGCGGTAGTGAGTTTTTCGCCGATGTTGGTCGCGCCGATGAAGTAGGCCGCGCCAATCGCACCCGCGATCGGGTTGAGGGTGGCGATGATGGCGGCGCCGTGCGGGTTGAGCGCTTTGGGCAGGGCGTTCAGGCCGTGGGTTTCGCCGGTAACGCAGGCGGAGCCGGCGACGGTGATCAGGGTGAAGGTGGCGGAGAGGGCGAGCACCTGGGTTTCCAGCCGCAGCAGCAGCCACAACACGGCCAGCAGCGCGGTCAGCAGGATGGTGGCGGGCAGCACGGTGTAGCGGCCGCCTTTGCGGTCAAGCAGGTTGCCGAGCAGCGGCGCGGCAACGGCTTCGGCGATGCTGGCAGGCAGCAGGATGAGGCCGGTGATGGTGCCGCTGAGCAGCAGGACTTGTTGGGTGTAGATGGGCAGCAGCAGTTCGAGGCCGAGGAAGAGGAAGAGGAAGAGGAAGGAGACGCTGGCGAGGATGATGACGCTGTAGCGGAACTGGGCGTAGCCGAAGGCGCGCAGGTTGAGCAGCGGCACGTCGATGCGGTGTTGCCGCCGCGCGAAGACGCCAATCAGCAGCAGCGCGCCGAGGGCGAGCGCGGCAAAGGTTGCCGCGCCCAGGTGGGCGAAGTTGCTGCACGCATAGACCAGTCCGCCGAAGCCCGCGATGGAGAGTATTGCCGAGGGCAGGTCGATTTTCGGGCGGCTGATGTCGCTCAGGTTCACCGTGAGGTATTTGCCGACCAGCAGCATTGCCGCCAAGATGAAGGGCATGGTGAAGGCAAAAAGGACGCGCCAGTGGCTGTGGTCGATGATGAGGCCGGAGATGGTCGGACCGATGGCGGGGGCGACGGTGAACAAGAGCGGCACGAAGCAGGCGGCGGAGACGGTCTGTACCAGCCGCCCGGCGATGAGGACGGCGAAGGTCGGCGCGCAGGCGCAGATGAGCGAGCCGGCGAGGAAGGTCGCCTGGGTGATGAGCACCATTTTGCGGGTCTCTGCCCACTGGATGAGGCTGGCGGTGATGGGAGTGAAGGCGCCCATCACCAGCAGGAAGCCGGTGGTCAGCCATTGCACGGTGGTTTTGTCCACGGCGAAGTCGTGCATGATCGGGGTGAGGGCGATGTTGAGCAGGGTGTCGTTGAGGTAGCCGAAGAAGGCGCCAACGAAGAGGGCGGCGACGATGGTTTTGGCGGGAAAGCCGGGGCGTTCGGCGAGGTATTCGTGTCCGGTGGGTGCGGCGGCGGTGGTGTGCATCGGGGGTGCGGGTGGTTGCGAGGGCGCGGATTTTGGCACGGGGGTAGCGACGGCGCAAGGAAGGGGGGATGCGGGGAAAGGCCTGTTGGCGCGGGTGGATTTTCGGGGCGGGTCGGGCATGGATGCCCGACGTTTTGTGTTGTCAGCGATGTATGGGTAGGGTTATGCGTCCGCCTTGCGGTTGAGCCAGTGGCGCTGGCGGATGCGGCTGTCTTCGTCGGCGTCCGGGTCGCGGGTGATGATGCAGGTGTCGGCCGGGGCGGGGTTCAGGGTGAAGGCGATGGCTTCGAGCACGTTGTCGCGGAAGATGTGCAGCAGCGCGGCGTTGCCGGGCGCGGCGTGTTGCAGGTGGCGCGCCAGTTGGGCTTCGCTGGCGCGGTAGCCGTTGACGGCGATGATGTCGTCGTCCATCGCGATGCCCGCCAGCGCTGCCGGGCTGGTTTCGTCGATGCGGCTGACGATGTAGTGTTCGCCGCGCCGTTGCCAGCGGATGCCGGGGTCGCTCTGGTAGCGTTGTGCGGCGGGGACGTCGCTGCCAAGGTCGCCTGCGCCGGCGGAGGGCTGCATTTGCAGGGCAAGGCCGAGGCGGGCGGCGGTTTCTTCAAGCGGCAATTCTTCGGTGCTGTGGACGAGGCGGCGCAGGACGCCACGCAGCGCGGGTTCGAGGTCTTCGGGGAGGAGGTCGGCGGTGAGGCGGAGGAAGCGCGCTTCGTCAAGGCCTTCGCCGTGCTGGTGGTAGTCGTGCCAGAGGCGGTGCATCACCATCGGCAGGCTGATGCCGTCTTCGCTGTGTACGCGCAGCCAGGTGTCGAGGCACCAGGCGGCGAGCGCGCCCTGGATGTAGTAGGTGGTGCTGCTGTTTTGCGCGTCTTCGCCGCCGTTGTAGAGTTTGGTCCACGCCTCATAGCTGGACTGGGCGAGTGTCTGGTGGCGGCGGCCAGGGCGCTGGCGGTAGCGCGCGATGTCCTGCGCGAGCAGGTCGAAGTAGGTGTGGATGCCGATGACGCCGCTTCTGACGAGGAGGAGGTTGTCGAAGTAGGCGGTGAATCCTTCAAACAGCCACAGCATTTCGGTGGGCTGTTCTTGTTGCAGCTCGTAGTGCTGGTATTCGCGCGGGCGCAGCGCTTTCACGTTCCAGGTGTGGAAGTATTCGTGCGAGAAGAGGCCAAGGAGCTGGATGTAGCGGTGTCCGGCGCGGTTGTCCGGTTCGGGCAGGCTGTCGCGCGAGGCCATGAGCAGGGTAGAGCGGCAGTGTTCGAGGCCGCCGTAGAGGTTGTCGCCGAGGTGGAGGAGGAAGGTGTAGCGCGGCATTGGCGGCAGGCCGCCAAAGAGCATGACGGCTTCGCGGCAGATGGTCTGCACGTCGCGGCGCAGGCGTTCGTGGTCGTAGTCCCAGGCTTTGCCGCTGATGACGATGTCGTGCGGCACGCCACCGGCGGTAAAGGGCAGGATGGTGAGTTCGGCGGCGAACATCAGCGGGGTGTCGATAAGTTGTTCGTAGTTTTCAAACCAGTAGGCACCGTCGCCGCCGGTCTGCGCCCCGGTGATTTGCCAACCGGCGCGGTGGCCTTCCAGCGCCAGCACGAGGCGGTGCGGCAGGTGTTCGTAGCCTTCGATGGCGAGGCAGGTGGCGCAGGGGTTCAAAAAGCCGCGTTCGTGGTCGAGATAGTTGCCGCGCACGGAGATGTCGCGCGCGTAGATGGTGTAGTAGATGTGGAGTTCGTGGCAGGCGGGCGGCACGCGCAGGCGCCAGCGCGAGGGGTTATCGAAGGCAAAAGGGATGGCGTTGCCGTCGGCATCCGTGACGGCAAGACGCGAGAGAAAGCGGGCGAAGTCGCGGCGCATATAACTACCGGGTATCCATATCGGCATATAGAAGACCACTTCGCTGCCGGGGGCGACCGGGACGCGCTGCTGCACGCTGAAACGGTGCCCGCCAGGCGCAGGGGTAACATGGTAAGAGACGGCGGAAGCTGACATAATGACCTCAATGCGGATAATTACCGCTATTTTAGCATTCGCGCCGTCGCCCCTCTTGAAAAAAGCCGTGGCGACGCCATTCTTGCGCCTGTAACCCGAAGACATTGCCATGAGCCCGCAACACGATTTCGACACCGATACCGACACCCTCACCGCCGACCCCGAACTGGACGAACCGCGCCAGTACGAAGTCATGCTGCTCAACGACGACTACACCACGATGGACTTTGTGGTGGACGTGCTGATGCGGTTTTTCAACAAAGACCCGCTGGAAGCCGAAGAAATCATGTATCAGGTACACGAACAGGGCAGCGGCGTCTGCGGCATCTACCCCTTTGACATCGCCGAAAGCAAAGTCAACCAGGTCACAGACCACGCGCGCGCCAACGACTACCCGCTGCTCTGCGTGCTGCGCCCCCACTGAAACGAGGAAAAACCATGCTCTCCAACGTACTCGAACAGGCCATCGACCGCGCCTACCACAGCGCGCAAAGCGCCAACCACGAATTTCTCACCCTCGAACACCTGCTGCTGGCGCTACTGGACGAGCGCAGCGTCACCGACGCGCTGCTCAGCTTCGGCGCAGATCTCGCCGTCCTGCGCGAACAACTCAACCGATACTTAAGCGAACACTGCCCGCAATTCCCCGCCGACCACAGCGGCCGCGTCACCCAGCCGACCACCGCCTTCCAGCGCATGATCCAGCGCGCCGTGCTGCACGCGCGCAACGCCGGCAAAAAAGAAGTGAGCTGTCTGAACGCACTGGTTGCCATCGTCAGCGAACGCGACAGCTACGCCGCCTACTTCCTGCGCAAACAGGAAATCCAGCGGCTTGACCTCGTCAACTACATCTCGCACGGCACCGCGCAGACCGCCAAAGAAAGCGAAGGCGCGCCCGATGACGACGACAACCGCGAAGGAAAGCGCCGCTCCGCCCTCAAAGAATTTGCGGTAAACCTCAACCAGCGCGCCAGCGAAGGCCGCATTGACCCGCTGATTGGCCGCAATGCCGAAATCGAACGCACCATCCAGACCCTCTGCCGCCGCCGCAAAAACAACCCCATCCTCGTTGGCGAAGCGGGCGTCGGCAAAACCGCCATCGCCGAAGGCCTTGCCAAAGCCATCGTCGAAGGCAAAGTTCCCGCCATCCTCGAAAAAGCCACCCTCTACAGCCTCGACATTGGCGCGCTGCTGGCAGGCACCAAATACCGGGGCGACTTTGAAAACCGCATCAAGGCACTGCTGAAAGAACTGCGTAACGTCCCCGACGCCATCCTCTTCATCGACGAAATCCACACCATCATCGGCGCGGGCTCGGCGGGCAGCAGCAGCATGGACGCCTCCAACCTCATCAAACCGGCGCTGGCGAACGGCGAACTGCGCTGCATCGGCGCCACCACCGACAAAGAATACCGGCAAATCTTTGAAAAAGACCACGCCCTTGCCCGCCGCTTCCAAAAAGTAGATGTGAGCGAACCCGCCATTGACGACGCCATCGCCATCCTGCAAGGCCTCATCCCGCGCTACGAAGCCTACCACCACATCCGCTACAGCGCCGAAGCCGTCGAAGCAGCGGTGCGCCTCTCCGACCGCTACATCAACGACCGCCGCCTGCCGGACAAAGCCATCGACCTCATCGACGAAGCCGGTGCGCGCCTGCACCTTCTGCCCGAAGCAGAACGCGGCGACATCATCGACGCGCTGATGATTGAAAAACTCGTCGCCAGCGTTGCCCGCATCCCGGAAAAAAGCGTCAATCAGGACGACCGCAACCAACTGAAAACCCTAGAGCGCGACCTGAAAACCGTCGTCTTCGGTCAAGACGAAGCCATCGAACACCTCGCCAACGCCATCAAATTAAGCCGCGCCGGCTTGCGCGATGCAGAAAAACCCGTCGGCAGCTTCCTCTTCACCGGGCCGACCGGCGTCGGCAAAACCGAAGTCTGCCGCCAACTCGCACACGTCTTGGGCATCAAACTGCTGCGCTTTGACATGAGCGAATACATGGAAGCGCACACCATCAGCCGCCTCATCGGCTCACCGCCCGGCTACGTCGGCCACGAACAAGGCGGACTGCTCACCGAACAAATCCAGAAAAACCCGCACGCCGTGCTGCTACTGGACGAAGTCGAAAAAGCACACCCAGACATCATGAACCTGCTGCTGCAAATCATGGACCACGGCATCGTTACCGACAGCAACGGTCGCGAAATCAACTGCCGCAACCTCATCATCATCCTCACCAGCAACGTCGGCGCCTTTGAAATGGAAAAAAACCGCATTGGTTTTGCCGCTGCCAACAGCAAAGAAAGCAGCGACGCGCAGGCAGAAGCCGCCATCAAGCGCCATTTCACCCCGGAATTCAGAAACCGCCTGGACGCCATCATCCGCTTCGCCCCGCTTGGCGCAGATTCCATTGGTCACGTCATCGACAAATTCATCATCGAACTCGAACAACAGCTCGAAGACAAACACATCAGCATCAGCCTTGATGACGCAACCAAAGCATGGCTCGCCAAACACGGCTACGACCCGAAAATGGGGGCGCGGCCGATGGCACGGCTCATCCAAAAACACATCAAACAGCCGCTCTCCGAACAAATCCTCTTCGGCAAACTGGCCGAACACGGCGGCCATGTGCAAATCACCCTGCTCGACGGCGAACCGGCACTGAACATCAGCGCCAACAGCGCCGCACCGGAAGCGGTGCCGGAAATCTGACGCGACGCTGTTCATCATAAAAAAACCCCGCCGAGGCGGGGTTTTTCGCCCTCAGCGGACGAAGTTCACAGCGGAGCGGGAAATATAACCATCCACCGAAAGTTTCAGACAAGGCGTGTCGCCAAAGACAGTACGCGGTTGTACGGCGCGGGTTTCCCTAAAAAATGGCGGAGCCATTTTTTAGAGCCTGTTTAAAATCTTGGAGAACCGCATTTTTCCGTATGCTTGTGTAGAAAACTGAAAACTGGGAAAACAGCCAATATGCTCCCTCTCCCTGTGGGAGAGGGCCGGGGTGAGGGCAGCAAACGATTGAAAAAACCGGAATTTCGATTCATGAACAACATTCCTCCACCCCCTCCCCGACCCTCCCCCGCTGCGGGCTTCGCCCTGCAGGGGAGGGGGATTTTAAACAGGTTCTTAGGGAAACCCGATCAAGCGACGCAACACCGTATGAGGCTTTCGGTGGATAGCTATACGCTTCTCCTGGCGGCCGAAATTACCACACCTCACCGTTATATTGATCAAAAAGCACGGCATCCGGAAAAATATCGCGCAGCCATTCAGCCACGCCAATCATGTCATCCGTAAAACGGCGCTGTGGATCATCATCAAAACCGACAGCAATTTCCTTGTTATAAGCGAGAAAATCCACAGGCAGTGCGGCCTTTTTCTGCAAAATCTTTTGCAGTACGGCGACGTCCAGCGACATTTCATCCGCTTCACGAATCTCGAACCGCACCCGCCAACCTTTCCTTTCCAGAACCAGCAAAGATACCGGCGGAAAAATCAGGGTTTCTGTGGACAGCGCAAAATCACTATACCAGGGAAAATGCTGTTTCAGACCGCAAGCCAGTAAATCATTATTGACAGCATGATTATCATCACGCAGTAATACAAACAGCGTAAACACAGCGTCTTTCCCAAAAGCAGCATGGCAAATTTTATTGACGCAATATTGCTACTGCCATCGAAAAATCCCGCACAAAATTATCTTCACCCAGCAATTTCAAAACACCGCTACGGCTTAAACTGGCGCGTACCTGCTCATTTGCGCCGGAGACCATGACGCGGATACCGCGTTTCTGAAAATCACCAATCACCCGTTCCAGCGTCAAAATGCCGGTCATATCAATATAAGGCACCCAGCGCATTCGCAAAATAACAGCGCGTGGTTGCGTATTAATATCCGACAGCGTCTGTTCAAATTTCTCCATCGCACCAAAAAAGAACGGACCATTGACAACGAACATCTGCACATCTTCCGGCAAATGCTCTGCATCGCTGCTATGTTCGCCTTTTTTAACCTCAACCGCTTTGGCCATTTGCCCCAGAAAATGCAAAGTAGCGAGAATGACACCGATATTCACGGCGACCACCAAATCCACCAAAACCGTCAAGAAAAACGTAATCAAAAAAAGCGCGTTATCAGCACGCGGGGCGCGGCGAATCATGCTCACACAACGCTTTGGATCGCTCATGTTCCAGGCGACCTGAAAAAGAATGGCAGCAAGGGCAGCCAACGGAATATTGGCCGCCAACGGCGCGGCAACCAACAAAATCAAAGCCAGGGTAATAGCGTGGACAATCCCTGCCAGCGGACTATTGCCCCCTTGGCGAATATTGGTCGCCGTCCGCGCAATCGCACCGGTTGCGGCAAAGCCGCCAAATAGCGGCGAAATTATATTGGCAAGGCCCTGCCCGACCAGCTCCTGATTGGAATGGTGGCGCGTACCCGCCATACCGTCAGCGACCACTGCCGACAGCAATGATTCAATCGCGCCCAGCATGGCAATGGTAAAGGCTGGCAGAATGAGCGTTGCAATATCGGTCCAATTAAAATCCGGCAGCGCAAAATGCGGCAGTCCGGTCGGAATGCCGTTATATGCCGTGCCAATCGTTTTTACCCCTTCAAACTGAAAAACGGCCTGCACGGTGGTGGCGACAATCAACACCCACATTGGCGAAGGAATACGGCGCAATCCCGGAATCTTCGGCATCACCATGAGCAGCACCAACGACAACAATGCCAAAGCGGTAGTTGCCAAATGCAACTGTGGAAAGCTACGCAGCAATGACCAAATCTGCTCATGGAAATGCGCGCCCTGTGCCTTGGGCAATCCAAAAAAAGCCGCCCATTGCCCGACCCAAATCACCACGCCAATACCAGCAGTAAAACCGAGAATAACCGGCATCGGAATAAAACGAATCATCGCACCGAGACGGAACAATCCCATCAACAACAACATGACGCCTGCGAGAAAAGTCGCCACCTGCAAACCATTGATACCATAAGTTGCCGTAATCCCGGCAAGGATGGCAATAAACGCGCCGGTGGGTCCGGCAATCTGCACCCGCGAACCTCCAAAAACAGAAACGATAACGCCGGCGACAATCGCCGTATAAATACCCTGCTCCGGTTTGACGCCGGTGGCAATGGCAAAAGCCATCGACAACGGCAAGGCAACAACACCAACGATAATTCCCGCAATCACGTTGCGTAACCAGTATTGACGGGCAAAAAGTCCCGCGCGCTGTGCTTCAGTCCAGGCAATCATAGAAAACATCCATTCAAAAGAAAGAAATTGTACGCCTCTCTCCGGTAAAAAACGATACCGCACCAGACTGGATTTTTTCCGTAGTCGGCGTATAATGCGCAGCACTTGGGGGCGTTCCTGGATTCGACGGGGATGACAAGGCTCCAGGTGCATACCGAGGATGAAAGAACCTCGTAAATCCCTTTCAACCTAATAGTTGCAAACGACGACAACTACGCTTTGGCGGCTTAATTCCCGCTGACGCTCACTTGAATGTGTCTGTACGTTCAAACTGAGTGGCATTTTTACAGAACCGCTGTCAATCGCGTCCGCCGGTTGGCAGTCAAAATCAAGCGGAATCGTGTGCGGGTTGCCTGGCCGTTGGCTGCACGCCCATTAAATCAAAAACGAGCCTAAGTATGTAGTACCGAAAGTTGCGTGTTCGCGGACGGGGGTTCAAATCCCCCCGCCTCCACCATTTATCATGACAATACTGTTCCATGCTGTACAAAAGCCGCTGTAATTCAGCGGCTTTTCTTGTTTTTATCGCCCGATGCCATCCATATATAGCCATCCACCGAAAGCCTCATACGGTGTTGCCTGCCTGAACCGGGTTTCCCTAAAAAACAGCGAAGCCATTTTTTGGGGAAACCCGCACCAAACTAATCTGTACTGTCTTCAGAGGATTCCGGGGAATGACTATAAATAGATTGGTTAAAAAACCCCTGCGAACAGGGGCTTTTTCATGGCTGACAAAGCTCTGCAATCAGGGATTGCCCGCTGCCAGCAACGGACGTGGTTGCAAGTCCGGTGTGGCTAACGCATCCAGCGGCTGCGCCTGGCCGTTCAGCG
>NZ_DBHKZK010000001.1:0-9417 GCF_057314735.1 Cardiobacterium sp. | reverse complement strand
TTTTTTCGGCTTGTGCACGAATTCGATCGGGTCTTCGACGGTGATGATGTGGTTGCTGGAGTTTTCGTTGCGGTGATCGATCATCGAAGCCAGCGTGGTGGATTTGCCGGAACCGGTCGGGCCGGTGACGAGTACGAGGCCACGCGGCACGTCAATAATGTCCACGAATTTTTCCGGCGCTTTCAGGTCTTCCAGCGACAGCACCCGGCTTGGAATGGTACGGAACACCACGGCAAGACCGCGGTTCTGGTTGAAGACGTTAACCCGGAAACGGGCGATACCCTTGACTTCGGTGGAGAAGTCCGCTTCCCAGTGCTCTTCAAAGTTCTTCACCTGCGAGTCGGTCATGATGGAATAAATCATGTCGCGCAGTTGCTGGCGGTCCAGCGGCGGCAGGTTGAGACGCTTGATATCGCCGTCCCGGTCATCTCTCCGGCTTTCTGCCTGACTGCAAAATCCCGCCAAGCGGCGTAAATACTGGATCTATCAAGCGGCGTTAGTCCTACCTGTTGCCACATATGCAGATGTTATCCCCTGATAATCATCACTCCTGTCTTTGTGAAAATAACCGTGGAATTTCTAGATTTTTTTTACTATTTCAGTTAATCTTATTCAAGATTTATCAATCGTAGGGGGTGGAGAATCTTGTTTTTACCGGAACTTTAAAATTATTAAAGCGTTTTCCCACGGAATGATTAATCACCGGAATGCCGCAATCAGGGGCATTCCGCCCATCAGAGGAGTTTTCTTATGTCGGAACCCACCCCGCAAACGGCGCAGCAAGGCCTGCCCACGCTGCCCCAAAGTACTATCTGGATGATCAGCTTCGGTTTTCTCGGCGTGCAGACGGCCTTCACCCTGCAAAGCTCGCAGATGAGCCGCATTTTCCAAACACTCGGCGCTGACCCGCACAGTCTCGGCTGGTTCTTTATCCTGCCGCCGCTGGCGGGTCTTTTGGTACAGCCCATCGTCGGCCATTATTCGGACCGCACTTGGGCAACTTGTCTCTTGGGTCGGGGCCTGCCGTATCTGCTGTATGGCGCGCTGATTGCCGTGCTGGTCATGATTTTGATGCCGAACTCCGGCAGTTTCGGCTTTGGCCCGCTTGCCGCGCTGGTATTTGGCGCGCTGATGATTGCCCTGCTGGATGTGTCGTCCAACATGGCAATGCAGCCGTTCAAGATGATGGTCGGCGATATGGTTAACGACGAGCAGAAGAGTTATGCCTACGGTATTCAGAGTTTTCTCGCCAATGCCGGTTCGGTGATTGCCGCCGTGTTGCCGTTCGTGTTCGCCTATATCGGTCTTGCCAACACGGCACCGGCGGGCGTAGTGCCGCAGACGGTGGTGGTCGCGTTTTATGTCGGCGCGGCGCTGCTCGTCATCACCAGCGCCTTCACGATTTTCAAGGTGAAGGAGTACGACCCTGCCACTTATGCGCGTTATCACGGTATTTCGGTACAGGACAATCAGGACAAGGTGAGCTGGCTGACGCTGCTGAAAACCGCGCCCAAGGCCTTTTGGACGGTGTCATTGACGCAGTTTTTCTGCTGGTTTGCCTTCCAGTATTTGTGGACGTATTCCGCAGGCGCGATTGCCGCCAATGTCTGGCAGACCACAGACGCCGCTTCTGCCGGTTACCAAGAAGCGGGCAACTGGTACGGGATGCTGGCGGCGGTGCAGTCCATCGCGGCAGTCGCGTGCTCGTATGTGCTGGCGAAGGTGCCGAACCAGTTCCATAAGCACGGTTATTTCGCCTGTCTGGCACTGGGTGCGCTGGGTTTCCTCTCCATCGCCTATGTCGGCAATAAATATGTGCTGATTCTGTCCTTTATCCTGGTCGGCATTGCCTGGGCGGGGATTATCACTTACCCGCTGACAATCGTGACCAATGCCCTTTCCGGCAAACATATGGGCACCTATCTCGGCCTCTTTAACGGCTCGATTTGCCTGCCGCAGATTGTCGCTTCGCTTATGAGTTTCGGCCTCTACCCGTTATTGGGCGGCACACAGGCCAATATGTTTATTGCCGCCGGGATCATCCTGCTTGCCGGCGCGTTTTCGGTGTTCCTGATTAAGGAAACGCACGCCAAGACGGATCACGCCTGATGGATGCGCTGTCCAAACCGTTCGGCACCCTGCACGGGGTGCCGGTCGTCGGCTATTACCTGGAAAATGCGCGCGGTACACAGGTGTGCGTGCTCAATCTTGGCGGTATCGTCCAGGATTACTCGCTGCGCACAGATAATGGCCGCCTGCCGCTGGTCATCGGCTACGACAACGCCGCCGATTATGTGCAGAACCCGTTTCAGATTAACAAGCAGATTGGCCGCGTCGCCGGGCGCATCGCCGGGGCCGCATTTGACCTCTTCGGCACACCCTGCCGCGTGGAGGCGAACGAAGGGCGTAACGCCCTGCACGGCGGTTCGCACGGGCTGGCGGGGACGCTCTTCACCGTGCAGCGTCTGGATGCGCAGTTACTGCGCCTCAGCACGACCGTGACTGCGGCGCAGGACGGCTACCCCGGCGACCTTGAACTCAGCATTGATTACCAGCTGGACGCGGATGACTGCCTCATCCTCCGCTACGAAGCGACGGCGCACGGCGACACCGTGTTTGACCCGACCCTGCACATCTACTGGCGTCTGCCGCGCGGCCTGCACGGCTGCACCCTGCACATCCCGCAGGGCGAACATATCGCCGTCGATGCGGAAAAACTGCCGCTCAATGCAGACGACAACCCCGCTTACGACTTCCGCCACGCGCGTCCGCTGGATGATGCCGTGCGCGCAAGCGGGGGTTTTGACGACATCTACCGCGTCCCCGCTGACATCCGCCAGGCAGCAGCCATCCTGAGCACCCCCGACTACCGCGTCCGCCTCTATGGCGACCGCAACGGCCTGATTATATTCACCGCCGCGCCGCAGGACGGCACCGCGCATGACGCGGGCACTTATGACGCGCTCGCCACCGAACTGCAAACCCTGCCCAACAGCCTGCACCGTCCCGAATACGGCGACATCCGCCTCAAAGACGGCGCGCGCCACCAATCCACCATCATCTTCCAACCCGAAAGAGGACTCTGATATGTACCTGAGAATCATGGAAATCCACCCCTGGAGCATCCGCAGCACCAAACTGGAAAAAGAACACAAGCGCCTGCAAGAAAGCCTGACCAGCCTCGGCAACGGCTATATGGGCATGCGCGGCAACTTCGAAGAAACCTACAGCGGCGACAGCCACCTCGGCACCTACATCGGCGGCGTGTGGTTCCCGGACAAAACCCGCGTCGGCTGGTGGAAAAACGGCTACCCCAAATACTTCGGCAAAGCCATTAACGCCTTGAATTACAGCAAAGTCGCCATCTACGTTGACGGCCAGGAAGTTGACCTCGGCAAACACGCCCCCACCGACTTCGTCCTCGAACTCGACATGCACAGTGGCGTCCTGCACCGCCAGTTCACCCTCTTTGGCGTCCAGTTCCGCATCAGCAAATTCCTCTCCGTCGCGCAAAAAGAACTGGCGCTCATCCGCTGGGACATCGCTGCCAGCGACGGCAAAACCCACAAAGTACGCATCGACGCCGTCATTGACGCCGACGTGAAAAACGAAGACGCCAACTACGAAGAAAAATTCTGGCAAGTACTGGCGCGCGATGTTGCCGCCGACCGTGGCAGCATTGCCACCCAAACCGTCGCCAACCCCTTCGGCGTTGACCAATTCATCGTCAACGCCGAACAAACCTTCGCCGGCGACTTCACCGCCACCGGCCACGACAGCAGCGACTGGCGCGTGACCAACCGCTTCGAAGCCGAAGTAGGCGCGGCGCCGAAAACCTTTGAAAAACGCGTCATCATCACCACCAGCCGCGACTACGACGGTCTCGCCGCCGTACAAAAAGCCGGACGCGACCTCTCCGCGAAAATCAGCGGACACAACCACGCCGACCTCCTCGCCGCCCACGAAGCGGGCTGGAAACAGCGCTGGGATATCGCCGACGTCGTCATCAGCGGCAACGACGAAGCCCAACAAGGCATCCGCTTCAACCTCTTCCAGTTATTCGCCACCTACTACGGCGAAGACGCCCGCCTCAACATCGGCCCCAAAGGCTTCACCGGCGAAAAATACGGCGGCGCCACCTACTGGGACACCGAAGCCTACGCCGTACCACTCTACCTCGCTCTGGCCGAGCCGAACGTCACCCGCAACCTGCTCAAATACCGCCACAACCAGTTGCCGCAGGCCCAGCACAACGCCCGACAGCAAGGCCTCGCCGGCGCGCTCTACCCGATGGTTACCTTCACCGGCGTCGAATGCCACAACGAATGGGAAATCACCTTCGAAGAAATCCACCGCAACGGTGCCATCCCTTACGCCATCTACAACTACACCAACTACACCGGCGACGACAGCTACCTCGCCAAAGAAGGTCTGGAAGTGCTGGTCGAAGTCTCGCGCTTCTGGGCGGATCGCGTCCACTACTCCAAACGCCACGGCAAATACATGATCCACGGCGTGACCGGGCCGAACGAATACGAAAACAACATCAACAACAACTGGTACACCAACACCCTCGCTGCCTGGGTACTGCAATACACCCTGGACGCCCTGCAAAAACACCCGCGCCCCGATCTCAACGTCAGCGACGCCGAGCGCGGCAAATGGCAGGACATCATCGCGAACATGTACTATCCCGAAGACAAAGAACAGGGCATCTTCGTCCAGCACGACGGCTTCCTCGACAAAGACATCCGCCCCGTCTCCGCCCTCTCGCCGGACGACCTGCCGCTGAACCAAAAATGGTCGTGGGACAAAATCCTGCGCTCGCCCTTCATCAAACAGGCCGACGTCCTGCAAGGCATCTACTTCTTTGGCGACCGCTACACCCTCGACGAAAAACGGCGCAACTTCGACTACTACGAACCGATGACCGTACACGAAAGCTCGCTGTCGCCCTCCATCCACGCCATCCTCGCCGCCGAACTCGGCAAAGAAGCCAAAGCCGTGGAAATGTACCAGCGCACCGCCCGCCTCGACCTCGATAACTACAACAACGACACCGAAGACGGCCTGCACATCACCTCCATGACCGGTTCATGGCTGGCCATCGTCCAGGGCTTCGCACAAATGAAAACCTGGGGTGGCACCCTCAGCTTCGCGCCCTTCCTGCCATCAGACTGGACAGGCTACACCTTCCATATCAACTACCGTGGCCGCCTGATAAAAATAGAAGTGGACGGCAAAAACGTCACCCTGCGCCTGCTCAAAGGTGACGCCCTGCCGCTTAAACTCTACGGCGAAACCCTGACCCTGAAAGACAGCCACAGCGCGCCACTGCAAAAAAACGGGTAAAAAACCACAGAGACAAATCCTTTCCCCCGCTTGCGGGGGAAAGTGTCGCGCAGCGACGCAAGGGAAGACTATGCGCAAACCCTGCGTACGCCACTTGACGAATCTCTCAACACAGGAGAACAACCATGACCTACCAAGCCGTCCTCTTCGACCTTGACGGCGTCATCACCGACACTGCCGAATACCACTACCTGGCCTGGAAAAAACTCGCCGAAGAACAGGGCATCCATATCGACCGCGCCTTCAACGAACAACTCAAAGGCGTCTCGCGTGACGATTCCTTGCGCCGCATTCTCGCCCACGGCGGCAAAAGCGTGGACGATGCCGAATTTGCCCGCCTGACCACACGCAAAAACGACAACTACGTCGAAATGATTCAGGCCGTCCGTCCTGAAGACGTGTACCCGGGCATCCTCGCCCTGCTGCAAGCCCTGCGCGCGGCGGGCAAAAAAATCGCACTGGCCTCGGCGAGCAAAAACGGCCCCTTCCTGCTCGAAAAAATGCAGCTCACCGCCTACTTCGACGCCATTGCCGACCCTGCCGCCGTCGCCCACTCCAAACCGGCGCCGGACATTTTCCTCGCCGCCGCGCAAGGCGTGGGGGTGGACATCCGCGCCTGCATCGGCATTGAAGACGCCGCCGCCGGCATCACCGCCATCAAAGCCGCCGGTGCGCTGCCTGTCGGCGTGGGCAAAGCAGAAGACCTGGGCAGTGACATTGCCCTCGTCCCCGATACTGCCCACCTGACTCTCGCCTATCTAGATGAAGTTTGGGCGGCGCTGCATTGAAGCATCAATGCGACAAACAAAAATAAAAAGTCCCATGATGGAGCCTTTTTTCTTCTACCGAACTTGCGATAAAAAAACCGGCTTGACGCCGGTTTTTTTATCGCAGAAAGCGGTTTATTTCTTGCCGTATTTGCGTTTGAAGCGATCCACACGACCGGCAGTATCAACAATGTTCTGTTTGCCGGTATAGAACGGGTGAGATTGGCTGCTGATATCAACGCGCACCAGCGGATATTCTTTACCATCGGTCCAATTCGCCGCGCAAGCGACCATGGGGCGCGACGTCGTTTTCGACCTCAAGCGCGTCGAAGGCTACCGCAACTTCTGCAACAAACTGTGGAATGCCGCCCGCTTCGTCCTCATGCAAACCGAAGGCCAGACAATAACCGCCGCGCCGTTCGCCGAAAAAAGCGCCACCTACCGCTTCGACTTCGCCGCGCAAGCCGTGTACGAATTCGTCTGGAACCAGTACTGCGACTGGTACCTCGAACTCGTCAAACCGGTGCTTGCCAAAACCAACGCCGATGAGGCCGAAAAAGCGCGCACCCGCCACACCCTGCTCGACGTCCTCGAACAAACCCTGCGCCTCATCCACCCGCTGATGCCCTTTATCAGCGAAGAAATCTGGCAGCAGACCGCGCCCGCGCTCGGCATCAACGGCGACACCCTCATGCGCCAGCCCTACCCGCAGGCGACAAACGGCAGCGACCCAGAAGCCGACGCCGAAATCCACTGGCTGCAACAAACCCTGCTTGGCGTGCGCAAAATCCGCGCCGACATGAACATCGCCCCCGGCAAAGCGTTGCCGCTCATCATCGGCGGGCAAGACGCAGCCGCCGCGCGCCACCTCGTCCAGCAAGAGCGCTGCCTGCTCGCGCTGGGGCGCCTCGAAAACGTGCGCGTCCTTGCCAAAGATGAGACCGAACCCGAAGCGGCTGCCTTTATGGTTGATGGCGCGAAAAACATGATTCCGCTCGCCGGCCTCATCGACAAAGACGCCGAACTGGCACGCCTCGACAAAGAAATCGAAAAACTGGCGAAAAACATCGCCCGCCTGCAAGGCCAGCTCGGCAACGAACGCTTCACTGCCAAAGCGCCGCCGGAGCTGGTCGCACAAACCCGCGCCCTGCTCGCCGCCGACGAAGAAACTGTCGCCGCGCTCAAAACCCAGCGGGAAAAAGTCGCGGCGATGTGAAAAGCGCCCGCGGCGGACGTATAGCAATCCACATAAAGTTTCAGACAAGGCGCGCCGCTGAAAACAGCGCCATAGATGGTGCACCTCAGCGCACCGTCGCGGAAATATTTGTTTCGATTCAATGGTGCGCCAAGGCGCACCCTATAACCCCCAGAACGAAACACCGCATGAGGTTTGCGGAGGATTGCTATACCCACGTCCGCCGCAGGGCTGAAGTCGTATCTTTGGCGGCTGATTCACGCCGCATCTTCTTGCGCGCGCTGCAAGAGAAGGCGCAATAACCCTTCTCGCAGCGATTTATGCCAACAACTGCCGGTTCTCCTGCCAGATATGGTTCAAATACTGCTGCACCTCGCGCACCGTGCTTTTTTTCACGCCGAGGGCGAGCGCGGTAGCGCCGAAAGTCGCGGCGGTGTCGGCAATCTGCTGGATGATTTTTTGCGCTTCCGGCCAGCGCGGGAAACCGGCGTGGGCGGCGAGCTGCTGCATGGTTTTCAGCGGCGGCGCTTTGCCGTAGCCGCCGAACGCGGTCATGTGTTCGCCGCGCGGGTGCGAGCTGTAAGTCGCGTCGTAGAACGGCGCCGGTTGCCAGTCGCCGCGGTCGTCTTGCAGGAACGCCCAGTTTTTGCCGTGGTCGTCGTGATTGGCAAGGAGCAGATTGAAGATGGCGCGCGCAAACTGGAGCCGCCCGATGGCAGGCGCGCGGCAGAGCTGCTTGCTCATTTTCAGCAGGTCGCTGTAATCGAGGCTGGGCAGACGGTAATCGGCATGAAGCAGGCCGCTGGCGCTGTGCAGGTGATAGCGGCCTTGCGCGGTGCAATCGAAGCGCTTGAGGGCGAGCCAGCGCTTGGCGCCGCTTTTCGCCGGGGCGTCGAACAGACGCCAGGCGCAGGGTTGCAGCCCGGCGCGTTCGGCCAGTTGCAGATAGGCGGCTTCGCACAGCCCTTCTTCGTGGCCAAGCGGCGGCAGATGGCGCGAGGTGTATTTGACGAGCCAGGCTTCATCGCCCGGCTGGGCGACGGTGTGGCAATAGCGCGGGTCGTCCGGCGCCATCCAGATTTGCGCTTTCGGACGCGCGCCGCCGGAGCTGCCGACGCGGATGAGTTCTTGCAGCACCTCTTCCGTCTGTCCGTCAAACACCGCCTGCGCGGCAAGACCGAGCGCGGCGTAATCGCGGTTTTCCGGCGGCGCTTGCGGTTGCCACAGCGGCTCGAAGCCAAGCGCCCCCATGCCGCGGTCACCGATGAAGGCGAGGCGGTCAAGCGCAGTCACTTGCGCGGGCAGGATGCCCTGTTGGCGGAAATGACGGTCTTGCAGGAGCATGCCCCAGCCGTCCGGCAGACAGTCGGCAAATACCCCATGCAGACCGTGCGGCAAACCGCGCGCCGCCAGTTGCACGCTGCCGTCAGCGCGTAGCTGGTAGGGCGAGAGGTTGCCATGCTGTTGCAGATAGGCCGCGTCATAGGCGAAGTACACGCCGTCGCGGTTTTGCGCCAACGTGCCGACCGCGACCTTGCGCCCGTCGGCGAGGGTGCGGCTGACGGCAAGGCGGCGCGTGGCTTCATAGGGGGTCATTGAGCACGTCCTCGATACTTTGCGGGGCGGCGCGCGCGGCGCCGGTGGTGAGCGCGTACAGCGCCTGCAAATCGTCCAGGCTTTGCCAGAGCAGGAGGAACTGGCGCAGCGAAATCTGCCCGGTCAGCTCGAATTTTTTGATGGTCGCCGCCGGAACGCCACTGCGCTCGGCAAGCTGCTCGCGCGAATAACCGCGTACCTTGCGCCGCCGCCGCAAATGAGCAGCGAGTGCGCTTTGTACATCGCCTTCGTCCAGGAGAGAAACGGATACCATAGTGTCTAAAATCGGCAAAAATGTCGTATTTTGGACACTATTATATCCAATTTGGGCGAGCGGCGTGCGGTTAGTCTGCGCTTATATAGCGCTCATCCGACTTGTGTTTAGGCGGTATCGTTGTGTGCTTTCGTGATGTGTCCAACCAGCGCAGCGCTATGCCTGCAACACGGCCTCTCCGCTGAAGGCGTCGAGGTTGTCGGCGTGGTCGCCGTTGGTTTCGATCCAGGCGC